>NSIG01000091.1 GCA_002737275.1 Opitutia bacterium | reverse complement strand
TTCGGCCGCCTACCTCCGCCGCCTCGGCGATGGCTACGGCGGCATTCTTGAGGTCAACGACTCCCTCGACAAAAATCTCGGCTGGGAACAGCTCCTCTGGGCACATCCCAATTTCGAAATCTCCATCCCACCTCTGGGAGCGCGGGCGCCCTCGCCCGCCCCTCTGCCCAAACCGTAGCGCGCCGCCCTCGCCACCCGAACCCCGCACGCCGCCATTCGTTCCTGCCCCCTCCGCACGGTGTCCGCCCATCCCCGTTTCTAACTCGACGAAAACGCTCCTTTGCCGAAGCGCCCAAACATCGCGATGGTCGCCGCGCCAAAATAATTTATCTGCATCCCGCCACCCCCACGCCCCGCCACCATGATCAAGCTCACCTCCACCCTCGCCCTCTTCTCCGCCCTCGCGGCCGGTTCCGCTTGGGCGCAGCCCGCCACCCCGCCTCCCGCCGATCTCGCGGCCGCCGTGAACGCCTTCGGCACGCGACCTTCCTCCGCCAACGATACGTCCATGCGCGCGTTGTCGCCGGAGGAAATTCCACCGAATCTCAACTTCTACGCCGTCAACCCGCTCTTCAAACCCGGCCAGCCCCTCGGCTGGGCCACCGAGCGCATCGAGGAAAAAATCGACCGCGGCACCGTCGCCCTCGTCAGCGAAGATAAAAAAGTTTACCTGAGCTGGCGTCTCCTAAAAACGGATGCGCCTGACATCGCGTTCAACGTTTATCGCGCCACCGCCGGCGCCACCGCCACGAAGCTCAACCCCCAGCCGCTCACCCGCACCACCGACTACGTCGACGCCACGGCCCCACTCGACCGCGAGAACACCTGGTCCGTGCGTCCCGTCGTCGCCGGCCGCGAGATCGAAGAGCCCGTCCGTGTCACCCACGCCGCGAACTCTCCGGTTCAAAATTACCGCGCCATCAAACTCCGCGACGATGTCACCAGCATTTCCATGACCGCCCTCGGCGATCTCAACGGCGATGGCGTTTACGACTTCGTTGTCAAATGGCCCGGCGGCGGCAAAGACCCCGGCAGCGTCCGCGTCAGCCAGGGCACGTATAAGTTCGACGCCTACGACGGAAAAACCGGAAAATTCCTCTGGCGCCACGACCTCGGCTGGAACGTCGACATGGGCGTGTGGTGGACTCCATTCATCGTCCGCGATCTCGACGGCGACAATAAAGCCGAAGTCTGTTTCCGCACCAAACCCTACGCCGCCACGCTGGCCGAGGCCATGGAAGGTGCGCGCAAAGGCAACGCCCTCGAAGGCCCCGAGTGGCTCGCCGTCCACGACGGGGAGACCGGCAAATTGATCGACCAGGCCGACTGGATCGAACTCCAATCCGTGCAGCACTGGGGCGACAACACCGGCAACCGTGCGAGCCGCCACCTCATGGGGGTCGCCTACCTCGACGGCAAGACGCCCGCCCTCCTCGCGATCCGCGGCACCTATGGTGTGATGAAGATCGACGCTTGGACCCTCGAAAACAAAAAGCTGAAAAAACTCTGGCGCTGGACCAACGAGCGCGCGCCCTTCAACTTTCAGGGCCAGGGCGCGCACGGCCTCCAAGTCGGCGATGTGAACGGCGACGGCAAGGACGAGATCTTCAACGGCGCCATCGCCATCAGCCACGACGGTCGCTCGCTCTGGAGCACCGGGCTCGGCCACGGCGACCGCATGTATCTCGCCGACATCGACCCCAGCCGACCCGGCCTCGAGCTCGCCTACATTTGCGAAGACGCCCAGCCGCAGCTCGGCCTCAATCTCCGCAATCCGCTCAACGGCGACCTCCTCTGGGGCGCCCGCGATGCGAATCTCGACAACGCGATCGACCAAGTGATGGTCGGCGATATCGACCCCAAATATCCCGGCATGGAAGTCTGGATCAACAAGGGCCTCCAACACCTCTACTTCACCGCCAAGGGTGAACCTATCGCCGGCACCCCGCCGAGCACCAGTGACCTCGTCTGGTGGGATGGCGACCTGCTCCGCGAACAGCTCGGCGGTGGCGGTGGCGGTGGTGGCCGCGGACGCGGCGGTCCTCCCGTCGCCGCCTCCCCCGGGACCACCGGCGTCCCGCCCGCACCCAACTCCGCTGCGCCCGCCATGGCCACCCCACCCGCGCCCGGTCAGGGCCGCGGCGGCTTCGGCCCCGGTGGCGGCAGTCGCACGGTCGGCAAATGGAAAGACGGCGCCCTCGTCCCACTCACCCCGGGCATTCAAGGCGCCGTGCAACAAATCGCCGATCTCAACGGCGACTGGCGCGAAGAGATTGTCACGTTCATCAACGGCGAACTGCGGATCTACAGCACAACGATTCCCGCCAAGGATCGCCGCGTGTCGCTCATGCAGGACCCGATCTACCGCCACGACGTCACCACGCGCACGATGGGCTACAGCCACGTGCCCCAGGTGAGCTACTATCTCGGCGAGAAGTGAGTCCGCGATGAAGCCCTCGCGCCGCAAAGCTCTGCTCACCGGAGCCAGCCTGCTCGCGCCTCCGCCTGTAGGAGCGCGCTTGCGCGCGATTCCGACTGCAGGAGCGCGCCTGCTCGCGACTTTTACGCGGAGCTTCGCGAGCAAGCTCGCACCCACCGTAGCTTGCCTCCTCCTCGCCCTCCCGCTCCGCGCCCATGACATCTACACGAGCTTCGTCGAGGCCAAGCTCCTCGCCGACCGCCTCGAGGTCACGCTGACGCTGGGCCGCGCGAATGCGTCTCCGCTTTTCCCTGACGCCGAAGCCAAAAAACTCCCACCACTCACTCCGGAAAATTTCGCCGCCTTCGAGCCCCGGCTCCGCTCCGCTGCTCCCGCCCTCCTCCAAATCTCCGCTGCCGGCAAACCCCTCGCGTTCTCCGCGCCCGCCACCGCGAAGCTCAGCGGCGATTCCGATCTCACCTTCACGCTCACTTACCCGCGCCCGACGGTCGGTCCCTTGAAATTTTTCGCGCAGTTCGTCGGCTCGCTCGTCGATGGCCACGTGGCGACCGTCGTCCTCACAAACGCCGTCGGCGATGACTACGGCTGGTCCCCCGTCTCCTACGACCAACCGGTCTTCGAGGTCGCGCTGCCCGTCCCCAGTCGTGGAAAAAAATCAGTTCCAAAAAAATAGCCATGCGCCGTCTGCTCTCCTGCCTCCTACTTCCCCTCTCCGTTTTCGCCGCCGACCCCGTCACGCTTCACTGGCTCGGCGACCTCGCCCCCGCCGCTCCCGTCGGCGTCAGTTGGGGTGTCCCGTGGCCGCAGGGCGCCGTGCAACCCGCCACGCCCATGCGCCTCACCACCGCGAGCGGCACGCGCCTCGGCGTCCAGACCTGGCCCGTCGCCTACTGGCCCGACGGCTCCGTCAAATGGACCGGACACGCCCTCGCCGCCATCCCCGGTCTCGCCGGTCCGCTCACGCTCACGCCCCTCGCCACTCCCGACTCCGCCCCGTCCACCGTTCTGACCGTCACCGAATCCGCCGACGCCTTCACCATCGACACCGGTGCCGTCCGCGCGCGCATCTCCCGCCAACCCTCCGCACCGACGCTCATCGAATCGCTCACCATCGGTGGGCGCACCGTCGCGCAGAACGGCCGCCTCCTCGCACTCCGCGAAGACCGCAGCACCCCCGGTGTCCGCCGCGACCTCGCATCCACGAGCACCGTCGAACGCCTCACCCTCGAACAGAGCGGCCCCGTCCGCGCCGTGATCAAACTCGAAGGCCGCCATCGCGAAGCCCAACCCGCTTCCGCCCCGGCGTCCTCTCGCTCGTGGCTCCCCTTCACCATCCGCCTGCATTTCTTCGCTGGCAGCGGTGCCATCACCCTCACCCACTCCGTCATCTTCGACGGCGACCCGCACAAGGATTTTATTAAGGGCCTCGGTCTCACCTTCGACGTTCCTTTCGCCGAAGAACCCCACAACCGCCACGTCCGCTTCGTCGGCGATACGTCTACCGAAACCACGCCCGCCTCCGCCACCGGCGTCTTTGCCCAACCCGTCCGCATGCTCCCCGGCTACCGACCGCAAGCCGGCCGCCCCGTCGTCGAGCACTACGCCGCCCACCTCGCTGGCCAACGCGTGCCCAACCTCCGCGACCTCGATGAACGCACGCGCACCAACATTCTCACCGTCCCCGTCTGGGCCGACGCCAAACTCACCCAGCTCGGCCCGAATAATTTCACCATCGCGAAACGCACCTCCCCCGACGCCTCGTGGCTCCACGTCACCGACGGCCACCGCGCCCAAGGCCTCGCCGTCCTCGCCGACGTTTCCGGCGGCCTCGCCATCGGCGTGAAAGATTTTTGGCAAAAATCTCCGAGCTCTTTCGAGATCACTGGAGCGGGCCAAGCCTCCACCGCCACTGCACCCGCGAGCGGCACGATCACTGCATGGATATGGTCGCCCGACGCCCCGCCGATGGACCTGCGCCGCTACGACGAAACGCCCCACGGCCTCTCCATCAACTACGAGGATTGGAAGCCCGGCTGGGGCACGCCACTCGGTATCGCCAACACCCACGACCTGACACTCTGGGCCTTCGACACAATTCCGCCCCACGCGCAACTCCTCGCGATGGCCAGCGCCGCCGCCGCGCCGCCGATACTCGTTTGCACACCCGCGTATTACCACGCGCAGCACGCCGGTGGACGCTGGAGCTTGCCCCACCGCACCACGCCCGCCACCCACTGGATCGAGGAACAAATTGAGACGTTCGTGAACTACTACCGCGATCAAGTAGCCGAGCGCTCTTGGTATGGCTTCTGGGATTTTGGTGATATCATGCACAACTACGATTTCGGCCGCCACGAGTGGCGCTACGACGTCGGCGGCTGGGCCTGGGCCAACACCGAGCTCATGCCCGACCTATTGCTCTGGCATTCGTTTCTCCGCACCGGCCGCGCCGATCTCTTCCGTATGGCCGAATCCATGACGCGCCACACGAGCGAAGTTGACGTGCACCACCTCGGCCCCTTCGCCCCGCTCGGCTCGCGCCACAACGTCAACCACTGGGGCGACGGCGCGAAACAACCCCGCGCCAGCCACGCCGGCCTCAAGCGCACCTACTATTTTCTCACCGGCGGCGACGGCCGTATCGGCGACCTCCTCCGCGAGCAAGTCGACGCCGACCTCGCCTACAGTTATCTCGTGCGCTTCAACGCCGCGCACTACATCCCCGGCACCGACGGCACCGGCTCCCGCCCCGACGGCCCCCGGGCCATTCCCGCCCCTCGTCCCGAAAATTTCACAGCCCGTCCCATCGCCGCTACGCGCCAACCCTTCACCCGTTTCGGCCTTGAGTGGATGTGCTACGCCCTCAACTGGACCACTGAATGGGAACGCGGCCTCGACGCATCGTGGCGCCCCCGTCTCGAAGCCGACCTGCGCACCATGGCCGCCAGCGTCGACGCCGAGGGCCGTTTCCCCGGCCGCTACTTCGACATGATTTTCGGCGGCCCCGAAGCCATGTGGGAGATGGAGCCGATGTATGACGTGCCGGAATTTTGGCGCGCATGGGCCAACACCGCCGAGGCCGTCGGCCGCCAAGTCGAAGGCGGCCAAATGACCGGCCCGCGCATGCTCGCCTACGCCGCCCACGCGAAAAAATCTTCCGAGCTCGGGCTCCTCGCTTGGCAAAAACTCCTCGGTCCCGCCGGCCAGCTACCACCCCTCAACCGTCCGCAACGCGTCGCGGTCCCCGGCGTCCTCCGGCCCGTCACCGATCCGTCCTTCCTCGGTGCCAACGTCGGCTGGCAACTCCACGGCGTCGCGAGCGTGCAGTGGGCCCTCAACGCCATCCAGACGCTCGAGTTCGCCGCCCCTTGGCTCCCGCTCTGGGAAAAAACCACCGCGGCACCGTAAGTCGGTGCTCGCCGCCATGCCGCCCCTCCCACTCCTCCCGCCGCACCGCGACCACGCGACTCTCCAGCGGCGAGGAGCAATCGAGTAAAATCCGGAATGCCGGCCTCAAATTAGCCGGAAATTATTCCGTTTCTTCCGCCACTTCGCGAATCAACAGCCTTGCGAACACGTTGTCGGAATCTTGAGCCGTCGACGTTACCGCAGCCACGAGCCAAAACGCTTTCTTTTCTTGGTAAAAAATCGCGTAACGCGGAAAGGTTCGAATGGTGGCTTGGCACCACCCATGAGGGCGAACGTGCCACCAGAGAGGCCGCGCGACGATCTGATCGCGCGTGAGCAAATAGGTCGCCAGAAAGCGCTCGGCCGCCGTGCGGCTCCTTTGCGCGTAAAAATCGTAAGCCGACTGCACGTCCTCCGGAACCCCAGCTGCCAGACGGAACGGTTTCACCGCCGTAGCCGCCGGATCTCTTCACCCAGCGGCAGTGTGCTGTCGGGGGTTCTTTCCGCTTCATCCGCTCGTCGGTTTAGCTCGGCCAGTTGCGCTTCGCTCGGTTCCCATTGTTCGTCCACTTGTCGCCCAAGCGCATCCGCGATCGCCGCTTTCTCCGGTGAGGATAACAAATCGAGTTGCGAAGCAAGGGCAGGACTGAGCGGCATAAGTCGATCCTAGCCCGCATCAATCACACTTTTCTGAAGAAAATCTTTTTGTAAAGTAGAGAGAGCGCACAGAGGTCCGAACCGCCATTCGCGCCAAACACCTTGTCCGCTCTGTGACTTCTGTGGGCTGGGCTCCGTGCTCTCTGTGAAATGCATGGGGTCAAGTCGGGTGTGAAATTTTGGGCTAGCGGTCTCTCATCGAACCGCAAGGGCCCACTCCACCGTCACCGTCTCGTCTCGCACTCCTCTCGTATATCCCTTGTCGCGCCCGGCGCTCCGCCGTTTGCTCCTCCCTGACCCATGCCCTCCACCCCCGTCCCTTCCCCTGCCGGCCTCAAATCTCGCGAATACGTCGGCTACGCGCTCGGCGATACCGCCTCGAACCTCTTTTTCCAGACGTTCGGTATTTTCCTCACCTACTTCTACACCGATGTGTGGGGCCTCGCACCGGCGGTGATCGGCACCATGTTTCTTGCCGTTCGCCTGTTCGATGCGGCGGTCGATCCCCTGATCGGCCTCATGGCGGATCGCACGCAAACGCGCTGGGGCAAGTTCCGTCCCTATCTGCTGTGGTTCGCCATCCCCTACGGCGTGGGCGGCTATCTGCTCTTCGCCAGTCCCGACCTGAGCGCTTCGGGCAAGCTCCTGTACGCCTACTTCACCTACGGCTTCATGATGCTGGCCTACTCGTTCATCAACGTCCCGTATTCCTCGATGCTCGGCGTGATCAGTCCGTCACCACGCATCCGCACCCTCGCCTCGAGTTACCGTTTCGTCGGCGCGTTCGGCGGCGGCCTCCTCGTCTCGCTGTTCGTCCGCCCCCTCGTGAAATGGCTCGGCGGCGGCGCCAACGAAGCCGGTCAGGTCGTCAACGAACTCAAAGGTTTTCAGCTCACGATGCTGATTTTCGCCATCATCTCCGTCGTGATGTTCCTCATCTGCTTCGCCACGACCACCGAGCGCGTCACCATTCCTCCCGGACAAAAAAGCGACGTGCGGGGCGAGGTGAAAGAACTCCTCCGCAACTACCCGTGGGTGATGCTGCTGCTCTCCGCCATCTTCTCGCTCACCTTCATCGGCCTGCGCAACGGCAGCGCTATCTACTATTTCAAATACGTCGCCGGCTATGACAACCAACCCGTCCTCTTCGGCCAATTCGACCGTTTCACGCTGTTTATTTCCCTCGGCATGGCCTGTCAGATGCTCGGCTCCTATTGCCTGAGTTTCTTCGCCAAGGTCGCTGACAAACGCGTCCTCTCCGTGGCACTCACGTGCGTCACCGCCGTTTGCTTGGCGGCCTTTTACTTCATCCCTCCCCATAATTTTGCGCTGCAACTCGCAGTGCAGGCCCTCGGTGCCTTCTGCATGGGTCCCGCCTCGGCCCTCGTGTGGGCGATGTACGCGGACGTCGCCGACTACGGCGAATGGAAATTCGGCCGGCGCTCGACTGGCCTCGTCTACTCCGCCTCGCTCTTCGCCATCAAGACCGGCACCGCCTTTGCCGGTCTGCTCCTACCGTGGATTCTCCACCAATACGGCTACCTCGCCAACGTCGCGCAAACGGCCACGTCCGTCCTCGGCATCACCCTCACGTTCACGCTCTTCCCTGCCGGCTTCGCCGTGCTGAAGGCCGTCGCACTGTGGGTTTATCCCCTGAGCCAACCCAAGGTCGACGAAATCGAACAAGCCCTCGCCGCCCGCCGCGCGGCCTTCGCCACCACTCCTGCCAACGCCTGATTTTTCCGCCCCATGATCCGCAATCCTATTTTGCCCGGTTTTAATCCCGACCCGTCCATCGTGCGCGTCGGCGAAGACTATTATATCGCGACCTCCACCTTCGAGTGGTTCCCCGGCGTGCAGATTCATCACTCGCGCGACCTCGTGCACTGGCGCCTGCTCACCCGCCCACTCATCCGCGCGAGCCAGCTCAACATGCTCGGCGATCCCGATTCCTGCGGCATCTGGGCGCCGTGCCTCACCTACGCCGACGGCCTGTTCTGGCTCATCTACACCGATGTCAAACGCTACGGCCGCACCACCGTCGGCGGCGCCTCGGGCGCGTCCCTTCGCGATTTCCATAACTACCTCGTCACCTGCCCGACCATCGACGGCGCATGGTCCGATCCCGTTTACCTCCACAGCAGCGGCTTCGATCCTTCGCTCTTCCACGACGCCGACGGAAGAAAATATCTCGTCAACCAGCTCTGGGATTACCGCCCCAGCCGCAATCGTTTCAACGGCATCGTCCTCCAAGAATACTCCGTCACCGAACGCCGTCTCATCGGCCACCCCGAAAATATCTTCGCCGGCACCGCGCTCGGTCTCACCGAAGCGCCGCACCTCTACCGCCGCGACGGTTACTACTATCTCCTCACCGCCGAGGGTGGCACCGCCTGGGGCCACGCCGTCACCATGGCGCGCTCGCGCTCGCTCAGCGGCCCCTACGAACTCCACCCCGACGGCCCCATCCTCAGCTCCCGCCACCGCCCCGACGTCGAGCTCCAACGCGCCGGCCACGCCGACCTCGTCGAGACGCCGCACGGCGAAACCTATATGGTGTACCTTTGCGGCCGCCCGTTGCGTAACCGCGGCCGCTGCACCCTCGGTCGCGAAACCGCCATCCAGCCGATGGTCTGGAGCACCGACGGCTGGCTGCGCACCACCGACGGCCAGGGCCTCGCGCAAACCACGGCCCCTGCGCCCACCGGCCTGATCCCGCACGTTTTTACCGTCCCACCCACGCGCGAAGATTTCGACGACGCTTCGCCGCAACTCCCGCTCGCCTTCCAGTGGCTCCGTTCGCCGTATCCGGACGAGCTGTTCAGTCTCACCGCCCGCCCCGGCCACCTGCGCCTCTTCGGCCGCGAGTCGATCGGCAGCCCGTTCCGCCAGTCGCTCGTCGCCCGCCGCCAACAAGCCCACTGCTACAGCGCCTCCACGGTGATCGCGTTTGAGCCGCAGCACTACCAACAGTCCGCCGGCCTCGTCTGCTACTACAACTCCGCCAAGTTCCACTACCTCTACGTTTCCCACGACGAAACGCTCGGCAAACACCTGCGCGTCATGTCCTGCCTCCCCGATTCGCCGCAGACCGATTCCTTCACGCCACCCATCGCGATCCCACCCGGCACCCGCCTCGAGCTGCGTGTCGAGGTCGACCACGAGCGCCTGCTCTTCGCCTACCGCGTCGAGGGCCGCGACACCGCTTGGCAGTGGCTCCCGCAGCAATTCGACGCCAGCATTCTCTCTGACGAAGCCGCTGCTCCCGGCTCGCCCAACTTCACCGGAGCCTTCGTCGGCGTCGCTTGCCAAGACACCTCCGGCACCGCCCTGCCCGCCGATTTCGACTGGTTCGAGTATCGCGAGCGCCCCTTCGTCGCCGATCCCGCGAAGGTCTGACCGTCCACCCACCCCCGCATTGCCGCAGCTCGTCACCTAGGGCGAAATTCCCTACTCGATGCCTTGGTCCACTTTCCCCGCCCTCCCTCCGCCCGTAGCGGCGAGCGCCAGCAAGCCGGCCTCCCTCGCTCCCTCCGTAGCGGCGAGCGCCAGCAAGCCGACCGCCCTCACCGCACTCCGCGCGTTCGCCGCTCTCCTCTTCGCCCCGACTCCGGTCACCGCCTTCGACCGCCCCGAGACCATCTTCAAAATTTTCCAGTTCCCCGCTGACAAAATCCCGCGTAGCGACGGTGACGCCACCGACTGGGCCCTCGTCCCCGACAGCTACGCCGTCACCCACGAGCAACTCACCGACGACTCCAGTCGAAAACAAAAACCCGACGCCAAGAATCTCGATGTCCGCGTCCGCGTCGGCTGGGTAAAGGGCCTCAACCGCCTCTACTTTCTCTACGAGGCCAGCGACAACTACTGGGATTTTCCTCGCACGGATATCCACAACGACACCTTTGAAATTGTCGTCGACGGCGACGCCTCGGGCGGCCCGCTCATCGACCGCCAGCATCCGCACAAGGACACGCTCTCCGCCGCCGATACCTATTTTCCCTTCCACGGCGTCCACGCGCAAAACTACCACATCTTCACGCCCTTCGTCGGCAAGGACTGGTGCCTCGCCTGGGGCTCGCAGCCTTGGATCAAGGAACTCCCGTGGGCCAACGCCGCGCAGAATTTCACGTCCAAACCCGGCGAGTCCGGTCTCTACACATTGGAGTTTTGGATCACGCCTT
>NSIG01000013.1 GCA_002737275.1 Opitutia bacterium | reverse complement strand
GGACGCGGTTTCGTTGTAGGAGGCGCGATCGGCTTCGGTGAGTTTCTTGGCGAGGACGCGCTCGGTCGTGGTGACGACGAGGCGGGCGATCTCGGAACGGGCGTCGGCGAGCATTTTCTTGTGCTCGAGCTCGATGGCCTGCTGGGCCTTGGTGAGAATCTCAGTGGCGCGAGCCGATGCCTCTTGGGTTTGTTTGTCGGTGAAGTCTTTGGCGGACTTGCGGGCGTCCTCGATGATGCGGGTCGCCTCGACTTGGGACTTCTTGACGAGCGCGGCACTCTCTTGTTGGGCGGCGGCGAGTTTGGCCTGCATTTCCTCGGCATATTTTAGGCCGGCACCGATTTTAACGGCGCGTTCGTCCATGGTCGCGATGGTGGGCTTGATGCCGAATTTGTAGAGGACGGCGAGGACGATGAGGAAGCTGACCGCCTGGATGATGATGTATTTTGGCTCGAGGCCGAATTTCTCCGTGAGGCCGGGTTGGGCGGCGAGGGATTCGACGGCGGCGGCGAGGAAGAGAGGCAGCGTCATGGCGGTAGAGCGGGAAAAGGGAGTGGCGACGCGGACTAGCCGCGCCGCCGGTTCAAAAGACGGGCGATTATTTGGCGAGGAACAGCGCGAGGATGCCGAGACCTTCAGCGAGGGCCATTCCGATGATGGCTTGGACGAGGATCTTGCCGGAAGCGGCGGGATTGCGACCGACGGCCTCAGCGGCTTTTTGACCGATGAGACCGACGCCGATGGCGGCGCCGAGGAGACCGAATGCGCTGGCGATGTTGCCTTGGATTTCAGCTATGATGTTGAGCATGTGGGTGTTGTTTTTGTGTTGTTGGATTTCCGTCGTGCGCGCGCGAGGCACGCTCCCGACGGGAGAGGTTTTAGTGGCGCGCTTCTGCCGCGTGGTCGGACTTGTCGTCGTGCGCATGTTCGTCGCCGTGGTTACAGAGAAGACCAATGTAYACCGAGGTCAGGAGGGTGAAGACGAGCGCTTGGATCAATCCGACGAGGAGCTCCATGAAGTAGAAAACAAAGAAGAAGCTGGTGCCGTGAAGGAGGTTTTCGCCGCCGAAGACGTTACCGAAGAGACGGACGGATAGGGTGAAGGGGCGGATAACAATGGAGAAGACCTCGATGAATCCAACAATGAAGAAGACGAGCGCGAGAATGGGATACAACCAACCTGGAGTTTCTTTCTTTTCAGCTTTGTTACCGAAGAGATCCCAGAGGATGAGCTTGGTGCCGGCGATTTTGAAAACAATGATTAGCCACGCTCCAAATGAAATCAGGGCGAGCGCGATTGTGCCGTTGAAGTCCGAGTTGTGCGGGCGGATGAGCGGGCGGGTAATCTGGAAGTGACCTGCGGCGTCCGTCGTCCCCCACCCCATGGTCCCAACACCAGGAATCAGACCCATCCAATTATGGAAAAGGATGAAGATGAAAAAAGTGACCAAAATAGGAAACGCCAAGGGGAAGGCTTTCTTGCCAACGATGGGTTCGAACAGGTCTCGCAGTGATTCGATTAGCGATTCGATCACTGCCTGCCCTTTGGAGGGGAGAATGGTGGGTTTGCCCACGAGATAAAGGACGAGCGTCACGAGCAGAGCTGAAATCATCCAACCGGTGAACATGCTGTTGGTGATGATCCAGCCGCCGCCGAAATCTACGAGTTTAGCCGCACTCGGCGCTACTCCCTCCGCAAATGCGGTGACGGGAAGAGCGAGTGCTGTGAAAAAAGTGATGAATTTTGTGCCTTGTGACATGCGTCGTGAAACGTTCGAACCGAAAAGAAAGAATAAGAAGACGCGAGCGGTCTAAGCTTCGTCAACCCCGGAAATGTCCCGTTGAAGATGGGGGCGCGACAAATTAGTCCCAACGGATTTTTCCAGTGTCGTCTCCGAGGGAGGTGTTTGGTTACTGGGCCCGAGTGGTCGGCGGGGTGGTGGTAGGCTGTTTGGGGCGCGCAATGAGCGATTGATAGCTCGGCGCGCGGGCTTGGAAAACGGTTTCGTGCTCAAAGGGCCAAGGTTCGGCTCCTTCGGGGATTACGTCCCAGTTGGCATGGCCGCTAAGCGCCGCCTTGGTATCGTCGTAATACGGGGTGAAATCGGTGCGGAAATAGAGTCGCGAGCTCGAAGTAACCCATCGCGAAAGCTTCGACAAAAATTCGGCCTGCATCAGGCGATTCTTGTGGTGCCGGCGCTTGGGCCAAGGGTCTGGAAAAAATATAAACAATTCGGATACAGATATTTGAGATGGAAACAAGGCGAAAAAATTCTCGGCGCTTGTGTTGATAAAATGCACATTGGCCAGCCGCGCCCGGTTCTTCTTGCGGTTGGCGCGAGTGATTCGGTCGGCGATGATATCGATGCCAATGCACGTTTTCTCGGGGTGCGCCGCGGCGTAAGCGGTGAGCAGGTGCCCGTGTCCGCACCCGATTTCGAGCACGCAGGTTTCCATTCCCAGAAACAGATTTTGGGTAGTCTCTGCGAGCTCTTGGAGCCGAGCGGCAGCCATGGAGGCGAACCGCGCTTCCCTTGGTCCCGGCGTTTCCTCTGCGGTCGTTATAGTAGGATCATTCGCCATTGCTTAAGGCCTCCCCTGCCCTGCCCGGGTGGATTCAATCAAGACCAGCAGGACGCTGATATCGGCCGGATTTATTCCGCTGATGCGTGAGGCTTGGCCCAAGGTATAGGGTTTGAACGCAGCGAGTTTTTGGGCGCATTCGCGGCGTAGGCCTCGGACCGATGAGTAATCTAGATCGGCGGGAATTTTGATTTTTTCGGTCTGTTCCAGCTTCAGCACATGGCGACGTTCACGTTCTATATATCCTTTGTAAAGAACGTTATACAATACCTCTTGACGAACTTCAGGTGGCGCAAGATCGAACGAATTCGGGGTGGGTGAATCGACACCCTGACTTCGGATCTGATCACCAAAAATATGGCCAGCGACCCGTTCTGTTTCGATTCGTTTGATCCAGGTGTTGATCGAGTTTTTCTTCGCTTCGACGCGTGCGATTCGTTGGGGGCTGAGGAGATTGAAAGCGCGGGCGTGATGTAGTAAGCGGAGCTCGGCACTGCCGTGGTTGAACAAAAGGCGGTGTTCAGCGCGGCTTGTAAACATTCGATACGGTTCGTTGGTTCCCTTGGTTACAAGGTCGTCGAGCAAGACGCCGATGTAACTCTCGTGCCGCTTCATGATCAGCGGCTCCTCTGCCCTGCCCTTTTGCACAGCGTTGATTCCGGCGACTAGACCTTGGGAGGCGGCCTCTTCGTAGCCGGAGGTGCCATTGATTTGACCGGCAAAAAACAGGTTTTCGACTTTCTTGGATTCTAGRGACGGGTAGAGCTGCGTGGGTGGCGCAAAGTCGTATTCGACGGCGTAAGCTGGTCGTAAAAGAACCGATTTTTCTAGTCCAGGGATACTGTGGACCATTTCGACTTGAACGTCGAACGGCAGACTGGTTGACAAGCCATTTACATAAAACTCGTTGGTGGACCTCCCCTCGGGTTCGAGAAAAAGTAGGTGCCGTGGTTTATCGGCGAATCGGACGAATTTATCCTCGATACTCGGGCAATACCGAGGGCCGACCCCCTCGATGTCACCGCTATACATCGCGGACTTGTTGAGATTGCGGCGAACGATATCGGCCGTCTCGGCGGTGGTGTGGGTCATCCAGCACGAAACTTGTTCATATCCGGGCTTCCAGCCCAGTCGACGTTCCCCGGTCTGTTCCACGTGGAACAAATCTTGAGGGTCACGGGTGTCGTGAAAGGCGAATAAGGTCGGTTGGGTATCGCCTTTCTGCTCCTGCATCTTTCCAAAATCCAAGCTTCGCCCAAGTAGGCGCGGCGGCGTGCCGGTTTTTAAGCGTTGTAGCTCGATGCCGGCTTCAAGGAAGCTATTTGATAGCGTTTTTGCGCTGAAATCGCCCAAACGGCCGCCTTCGTTCTTGTTCTGGCCGATATGCATGAGGCCCCGCAGAAACGTGCCGGTCGTCACAACCACGGTCTTTCCCATAAAATCGAGGTCGAGATTGGTGCGACAGCCGATTACTTTGCCGGCGGCAAAGATGAGCCCAGTGACGGTGGCTTGGAAGATTTGTAGGTTAGTCTGGAGTTCAAGGGTGTGTTTCAGGCGGAACTGATAGGCTTTCTTGTCGCATTGAGCGCGGGGTGATTGGACGGCTGCACCCTTGGACTCGTTAAGCAGGCGGAATTGGATGCCGGTAACGTCCGTATTGATCGCCATCTCGCCGCCGAGGGCATCAATCTCGCGAACCATTTGGCCCTTGGCTTGGCCGCCGATGGCTGGGTTGCAGCTCATTTGGGCGATGGTGTCTATATTGCCCGTGAGGAGTAGGGTAGAGGCGCCYATGCGGGAGGCGGCCAAGGCTGCTTCCACGCCGGCGTGCCCTGCGCCACACACGATCACATCAAATAATTTGCTATTGTAAACCATTATCTAATAATACTATAAGATCTATTTTCCGATGCAGAAATTGGCGAAAAGAGCGTCCAGCATTCGCTCGTTGTCGACTCTGCCGGAGATTTCTCCCAACGCCGCCAGTGCGCCGCGGAGATCGCTCGCCACCAGTTCCGAAGCCGCGTTTTCTCCCAGCTTTAATTGAGCAGATGCCAAATCGCCCTTGGCTTGGTTGAGGGCGTGGGCATGGCGGGCGTTGATCGCGACGGCATCCTCGCCCGTATGGGCAGCCAAGCCATCGGCCAAGCCAATCAGGGCGGATTTGAGGTCCTCAAGGCCTAATCCGGTTTTTGCGGATACGGCGACGGATCGTGCGTGAGGGAGAAACTCGAGGGTCACGGGCGACCCTAGTTGGTCGATTTTATTGATCACCACGATAACGCGGTCGGGACTAAACAAGCCACTTAAACGAATATCAAACAAAGGGGTAGGGGAGGTAGCGTCCAAAACGACCAAGAAGAAATCGGCCTCGGCGGCGATCTCGTAGGTCTTGCCGATGCCCAACTCTTCGATGGCTCCGGGCTCCGGATTTAGGCCGGCTGTATCAATTAACCTAAAACAGTGGGGCCCTAAATTGATAACTTCTTCAATAAAGTCGCGCGTCGTTCCGGGTTCGGGGCTAACGATGGCCCGTTCCTTTCCCACGAGACGGTTCAATAGTGAACTCTTCCCGGCGTTGGGCTCCCCTATGATCACGGTTTTGATGCCGTGCCTTAACACCTCGCCGTAATGACTTGTGGCGAGAAGGCGGTCAGTTCCACGTAGAACGTTGGCGATTTGATTTTCTACGATCTTTCTATCCTCCGGCGGAAGGTCTTCATCTGGGAAGTCGATATACGCTTCGACCCGGGCCAGCGCGATGAGCAGTTCATCGATCAACCCGGTCATCTGTTGGCCCAAGGCGCCGCGAAGCTGGCGGTTGGCCGCCGCCAATGCCCGCTCGCTCCGGGCGTGGATCAAATCCATAACCGCTTCAGCCTGAGCTAAATCTATTTGTCCCTGAAGAAATGCCCGTTGCGTAAACTCGCCGGGCTCGGCCGATCTGCAACCCCGCGACAAGAGGTCCTCAACGAGTCGTTGGGCAATGTACGGATTGCCGTGGCAAGAAATCTCCAACGAATCCTCTCCGGTGTAACTCGCCGGTCCGGCAAAAAACGTAAAGAGCACGTCGTCCAACACCAGACCTTGCCGATCCCGATAATCGGCGTGGCGCGCCAGGCGCGGCGCAGGTGCCTCCCCAAAGATATCCGTCACCAATTGGGCCGAAGCCGGGCCGCTCACCCGCACGAGCGCGATCGCAGAGGTGCCCACAGGAGTGGCCAGAGCGGCGATCGTATCGAGGTAGCGTGACATTTCACCGCGAACCAACGCCCGCCGTCGACTCGCGCCAAGTCAAAAGCCCGCCCGGCGCTCTTCTCGCCCCCACGATTGATTCGAGCTCCTCGGTCTCGAACTCGATCAAGCTCCGTTAAACGGTCTTCGCTTTAGCGCCCAAGGCGGGCCTAGCATCGAACCGACGCGGCGTCACCTAAGGCGCGTTTGAAGCAGCTGTTCACTTCGATCCATTGATCGCTACAATGCTCGCGCCATCGGTGATTTGATCGCCCGGATAGACGATGATGCGCAAGCCTTCGACCAGCCCTTCTACAATCTCTGTTTCCAAGCCGTTGCTTCGTCCAATCGTCACGTTCTGCAATTTGGCCGATTTGCCCTCGACGACGAACGTCTGCCAATTCGCGCCGCGTTGAAACAGCGCCCCGGCCGGCACCTTCAAAATTCCTTTGCCCGACCACGTTTCGATTTTCGCGTCGACGCGAAAATTATCGCCCAGCGTGGGGCGCGTCGCGAGCGGGTCGGTTAAGTCCACGACCACGAAAACCCGCTGCTCCTCGACTCCGAGCGCTGAGATTTTCGTGAAAGCCGACGGCTCCACGAGCCGCACGAGCGCGTTCAGCTGCTCAGGCCCACCCCATTGTTCCAATTTCACCCGCGCTCCAGGCCGGATCGCGACGCCATCGCGCGATAGCACCTCGATCCTAGCTTCCAAATCCGTAGGGTCGCCGATCTCGACCAACGGGAATCCTGCGGGCACGAGGCGTTCGCTCTCTTGCAGCACCCGCAAAATCCGTCCGCTCACCGGCGCGGTGATCACCAAGGGTTCGTTGGCACTTGGGGCTAAACCGGCGGGACGTCCGCGCAACAACACCGCCCGCGCTTGGGCGAGTTCGAACTCCGAGATTTGGCCCGCGAATTCTGTCGCCCGTTCTTCCTGGGCCGCAGCCGTGGCCCGCATCTCCGCGCCGTCGATCTCTTGTCGCGACGAAGCCCCGCTAGCAAACAATCTCTGCTGCCGCACGAAATCATCGCGTTGCATCTTCGCACTCGCGCCGGCCCGGGCACGCTGCGCCTGGGCTTGGGCGACGGCCGCTTCACTCGCGCGGACTCGCGCTTCGGCTTGGGCGAGACTGCGGGTGTCGAGCAGATCGGCGCCGCCTGATTCGAGCACGGCGAGCACGGTCTTTCCGGCTTCAACGACCGCGCCGGCTTTCCACTCGATCCGGCGCAATTGCCCGGCGACCGGGCTTGCGATCACGTAGCGGTTTTTCACCCGCGTCATACCTTCTTCGTTCACCGTGACCGCCAGATCCCCGCGGGCGACGACGGCCACCTCGGCGGGCAACGGTTTGGGCCACAGGCCCACGACGATCAACGCGGCCAACAGCGCGCCGCCCAACCAGGGCAGGCGTCTCGTCCAACGCCGCGGGGCGGCGCCTGGCGGATTTTTTTTGTTCGAAGCAGCGGGTGAGGGCAGGAGGGAATTCATCGAAGCGATACGTGAGGTGTGAACGTTAAACGATTAGTCGCGGATTTTCAACGCGCCCACGAGATCCAGTTGATCCAGCCGGCGACACGCGAGCAACGCCGAGATCACCGACGCCGTGGTGACGATCAGGACGGCGAAGGCATAATTATACGGCGTCAAAATCAGCGGCAGGCGCACGAACTCCGTGTTGACCGTCGTCAGGATCGCCGCCGCGAATCCGGAACCGATCAACAACCCGAGCGGTAACGCCAACAGCGTGAGCACCGCGAGCTCGCCGACGAGCACCGCGCCCACTTCGCCCCGCGAAAAGCCGATGACGCGCAAGGTCGCGAGTTCGCGTTGGCGTTCGCTCAGCGAAATGCGCGCGCTGTTGTAGACGATGCCGAACGCCACGACCGTCGCAAACGTGAGGTAGATCATCTGAATCAAACCGATGCTTTTCGCCGTGGTCTCGCGAAACCCTTCGCGGATGCGGTTCTTCACCACCACTCCGGCGGCAACCGGCGACTCTTTCATCGCCCGCAAAAACTCCTCCCACTGGCCCCCGGCGACGGTGAGGTAGGCCCCGCTGATTCGATCGCCTTCGCCGAGCAGGCGATTGAGCGCACTGATATCCATGAAGGCCGCGGTCCCGGCGAAATCCTCCGAGAGCGCGGCGACCGGTACCGTGAATTCGGGTCGTCGGCCGTCGAGCACGCGCACCGCCAGGTCATCGCCGACGTTCACCGCGAGCACTTCGGCCAGCTTCGACGATAATACGATCCCGTGCGGGGGAAGCGTGAAGGGCCGCTCTTGCGCGTCGATCACGCGAAAGAGCTCTGCCCGCGGCGGGAGTCCGGTAAGGGCGAGCCGGCGGAAAAGGTTGCCCGCCCGCAGCTCGACCGCCGCGCCGCGCACTGGCTCGGCCAACACGACCCCGGGCAGAGCTTGAAAATCCGCGAGAGCGCGCGCCGGCCCCGGTTCGATCATCGCTACAAACACGGTCTGCCGCTGGATCAGGTCCCATTGGTAGTTCAACACGTAGTCGATGCCGTCGCGAAAAGCGTTCGGCACGATCAGAATTCCCGTCGCCAAAGCGAGCGCTCCCATGGTCAGCAGCGAACGCGCGGGTCGTCGCTCGATGTTGCGCAGCGCCATGCGAAACGACGCGGTGAACGCGTGTCCGGCTCCGAGTCGTTCGATCAACGCGGGTCGGTAGCTCGATGGCGCTTCCGGCCGCATCGCCTCCGCCGGCGGCAATCGCACCGCCGCTTTCACCGCGCCGGCGACGCCGACGACTGCGGCGAGCGTGCTCGCGCCGATCGCGGCCAACACCACCGGGGTGGCCAGTCGRAATTCGAGCGAGGGAAACCGAAAGAACAACGTATACATGTCCACCAACTGGTGCCCGAGTCCGATCCCGCCGAGCGTGCCCAAACCCATTCCGCTCACGACGATGATCAGCGAAAATTTCAGGTAATGGCCTCCGATCTCGCGGTTGGAAAAACCAAACGCTTTCAAAATCGCGATCTGTTCGCGCTGGAGCGTGATCTGCCGGCTCATCACCGCATTGGTCATAAACGCGGCGACGCTGAGGAACACCAACGGGAACCCAACGGAGAGGCCTTGCAAAATTTGAATCTCGTCGCGCACCCGCGTATGCGAAGGATGGGACTCGCGGCCGTAGGCACCCCGGCCGCCATAGGGCTTCAGCACGCGGTCCACCGCGGCGATGACGGCCGCCTCCGAAGCGCCAGGCGCGAGCCGCAGCGAGAGCTGATTAAAGGCGCCGTCGAGATTGCTCGCGGTGGCGAGTTCTTTGTAGGGCATCCAGAAAACCCCGTAGGTTTTGTTGTTGGGCAAGGCCGCGCCCGGCGGCGCTTCGAAGATGAATTCCGGCGARAGCACCACGCCGGCGATGCGAAAATTTTGCCGCCGCCCATAAAGCACGGCGGCGATCTCGTCGCCCGGTCGCAGTCGGTTGGCTTCGGCGAACGCTTCACCGGCGAGAATTTCACCCGACGATTCACGGCCCACGAGGATTCGTCCGCTGCGCAGATGAAGCCGGTTGAGTGTGAGTTCGCCTTGTTCGGGCAGCGAGAGGATCAATCCAGTCGCGGGCTCGAGCACGCCGGGCAGATCGAGCGTCACGGGCAACGCGATGCCGGTTTGCACGGTGGCAACCCCCGGGATCGCGGCGAGCTGCGCCGCGACGGCGTTGGGCGCGCGCTTCAAGMGGGAGAATACATCGGCGAAACGGTTGTCGCGGTAGTAGTCCGCGCGCGTGGCTTCGAGCGAAGCGATCAAGCTGCGGGTCATGATCATCATCGCCAAGCCGCAGGCCATCACGAGCGCGACGGCAAACGCCTGCGACTTCAGCGCCTTGAGATCGCGGAGCAGTTTGAGATCCAGCAGCGACATGGCGGGCAACATGTGGCGTTACCAAGCGAGACTCGAGGCGGCGGCGCGGGTGGCGTTGCGTTTTTCGCCGATGATGTGCCCGTCGGAAAGCGTGAGGACCCGGTCGGCCATGCCGGCCATGACGGAGTTGTGCGTGATGATGAGGGTGAGCGTGCCCAAGTCGCGGTTGATGCGTTCGATCGCTTCCAGCACCGCCATGCCGGTGCGCACGTCGAGTGCGCCGGTGGGTTCGTCGCACATCAGCACGGCGGGGCGTTTCGCGATGGCGCGGGCGATGGCCACGCGTTGTTGCTCACCGCCGGAAAGCTGCGCGGGGAAATGGTCCATGCGCGCGCCGAGACTCACGAGATGCAACGCCTCCTCGGGTGACATCGGGTCGGCGGCGATTTCGGTGATGAGCGCGACATTCTCGCGCGCCGTCAGGCTCGGGATGAGATTGTAGAACTGAAACACAAACCCGACCGCGTCGCGCCGGTAGCGGGTGAGCGAGGCCTCGTCGGCGCCGCCCAGATCCCAACCGCGGTAAAGCAGGGTGCCGCTGGTGGGTGTGTCGAGGCCGCCCAGGAGATTCAGCAAGGTGGACTTGCCGCTGCCGGAGGCCCCGAGCACGACCAAGAATTCGCCCGGGTGACAATCGAGCGTGATTCCGTCGAGCGCACAAACTTCGGCCTCACCGGCACCGTAGATTTTTCTCAACGCCCGGGCGTGGAAAACCGGTGCGCTAGGATCATCATTTTCAATTTGGGCCATGGAAAACCAAGGTTCAACGGCGGGCTGCGGTCGGGCAATGGCATTTCGGATTCTCTGGAATTCCGCCAAGGGCGTGGCTCGTCCACGCCCGCGGGCGCGCATGAGGGCCCTTACCTGAACCAACTTAGAAGAACGTATAATATTTGTTTTCCGCGAGGCGTTGGATCAGCAGCGCGAGCTCCATGGCGTGGTAGTCGCCCCACATCGAGGACTCCCCGCATGGCACTTTTTGGCCTTTTGGAATGTGGTCCCAGCCATTGGGGCGGTGATAGACGCTGTGGAGCAGGAGGCCCTGATGCTTCTTGTCGGTCGAGAGATACGGCTCGGTGAAAAGGGTGTCGGCGATGGTGAGCCCGGCCTGAAAATATTTTTTACCGGCGGCTTTTTYGCCGTTGGCGTCGAGCCAGCGGCCGAGGCGGAGCATCCCTTGCGCGGCAATGRCGGCGGCGGAACTGTCGACGGGTTCATGGGCGTTGAAAGGGTCGGCGGCGCGTTTCGTGAAATCGCCGAGCCGGTGCGTGTTGAGCGCGGCGCTGTCCCAATACGGGATGCCGTCTTTCGCGGAATAACCGTCGATGTAGTAATCGCTCGTGGCCTTCGCCGTTTCGAGAAACAAATCGGTCACCGCACGGCGGCCGCCCACGGCGTCRAGGTCGGTGCCTTTGACGGTGTCGAGGAACTCAAGCTGCTCGGCGTAACCGGTGATGATCCAGGCGGCACCGCGCGTCCAGGTCGTGAACGGGGAGTAGCCTTGCTGTGAACTGGGGCAGCGGAACTGGCCGTCGTTGCGGTTGAAGATACTCTCGTGCGCCACGCGGCCACGCACGTCGTAGCTGTCGCGGCCCTGACCGAAGAACACATTGAAACGCGCGGTCGTGGCGGCGTGCTCGATGGCGCGATGCARAAGATTCGTCGGCTTGTCGCCCTCGCCCATGAGGACGTGGCCGAGTTGATGGGCGACCACGAGCGACCGCATCGAGCGGATCGTGTCGGCRAAGAGCGATTGCGGGCCRTTGAACGAATA
>NSIG01000012.1 GCA_002737275.1 Opitutia bacterium | reverse complement strand
GTCTTGAGCGCCACCTCGGTGTAGTCGAGTTCGGCTTGGTTGAAGCGGGTTTTCCCCTCGAGCATGAGCCGGCGTTGGTTGCCGTAGGTGGAGACGTTGTTGAACCCGTGGTCGTGCACGCCGACGTGTGAGACGTGCGAGGCCATGTGGCGCACGGTTTTCACGCGCCCGCGCTCGAGCATCGCGGTGTCGCCGGTGGCGTCGTAGTGGAGGAACGCCATGCCGAATTGGAAGCCTTGGGTCCACTCGGTCCAGCCGCGCGAGCTGTATTTGCCCGCGACGGTGAAGACCGGCGTGCCCTTGCTCGGGTCCCAGGCGGCGTCGAGSGCGCGGATTTTTTCGCCGGCGAGTTCGAACACGCGGGCAGTTTTCTTCGAGAGCTTGGCCGGGGTGAGGGAGGCGTTGATTTTCATGAAGGAAGACGTGCAAGAAACCATGAACCGGGCCGACTGCACGAATGTTTTTCCCCTCCGCGCCGAGCTTGCAGGTCCGAGTGCGGCGGAGTGAGCATCCGGCCATGCCTTCGCTGCTCGAAGARTTTGTCAGAGCGTTTATCCCGCTTTTTGTCGCGATCGACCCGATCGGTTTGGCGGCCGTGTTTTTGGCGTTGGGGCAGGGCACGCCGCCGGATTTGCGCCGGCGGATCGCCCGTCAGGCCACGTGGACCGGGGGCGGGGTGGCGCTGCTCTTTCTGTTTTTAGGCCAGTCGATCTTTGCCGCGATTGGCATCACCACGAGTGATTTTCAAATCGCGGGAGGGCTCATTTTGTTTATCCTCGCGGCGCGTGATCTCGTTCATTCGGCGGCCGAGGCACCGCCGAAGTTCGCCGACGATTTTGGGGTGGTTCCGCTGGGAATGCCGCTGATCGCCGGTCCGGCCTCGATCACCACGCTCATCGTTATTGCGCAGTCGGTGGGTTACCTGATCGCGCTCGCGGCGCTCGCGGCGAATCTCCTGCTGGTGGTGTTGGCCTTCGCCTATAGCGCCCGGCTCGAAAAAATGATCGGCGCGACGGGTCTGCGGGCGATTTCAAAAATTATCTCCATGCTGCTCGCCGCCATCGCGGTGAACATGATCCGCAAGGGCTGGGCCGGTTAAGCGGCCGCCGGAATGCGCGTCAGGCTGCGGCGCAGCACCAAGGTTTCGATCACGAGCCAGCTGGCCAGGATCATCAGCAACCCCGCGATGCCCGCCTCAACATGGTGCACCACGGCGATCGGGGCGGTGCCGTTGATGCGCCCGAGGTGGGTCTTCAACATCAGGGCGAGGCTCCAGAGCGACATGGTAAGCATCAGTCCCGCCGGCCCCAACGTGAACCAAGCCCCGCGACCTCTCCGGTAAAGCCAGACGGTGAGGCCGAGCAGGGTGAGGGCCGCGAGCAGTTGGTTGGAAGAACCGAAGAGTCCCCAGAAAACGCGCCAGAGCGGGAGCACTTGGCCGTTGACCTCGGCGGGCGGCAGGAGCGCGAGCACCAGCGGCCCCGCCAAAGTCAGGCCGGTCGCGATCAGCGCTTTGCCCTGACCGGCCCAGCCCAGCAATTCCATTAAGACATACCGCGCCAGCCGCGTGCAGGCGTCGAGGGTGTCGAAAATAAACGTCGCGAAACAGAGTAGGGCGAAGCCGTGGGCGATGTTGACGGGCAGCAGGCCGAAACTTGCGTGATGCAGGAAGAGCGCGACACCGTTGGCAAAAATCGCGTCGGGCCGGCCCGTCGGAGCGGCCAAAATCATGACCGCGGCGAGGCTGATGCAGGCGAAAAACGCTTCCAGCAGCATCCCGCCATAGGCCACGGGCCGGGCGTCGGCAAAGCGGTTGAGTTGTTTCGCGGTCGTGCCGCTGGCGACGATCGCGTGAAACCCCGAGCATGCCCCGCAGGCGATCGTGATAAACAAAATCGGAAACAGCGGCGGCAGCGCCTCGCCGGGAGTGAAGAGCGGTCCGGAACCCCATGCCGGCGCGTTGATGGCGAGGTCACCGCTCAACCCGCCCACGATCACACCGACCACTCCGGCCACGGCGATGATGTAGAGAAAATATCCGCCCAGTGCGCCGCGCGGTTGCATCAACAGCCACATGGGTGCGATCGCCGCGAAGAAACAGTAGGTGAGCAAAATCACGTTCCAGGCGGACATGATCCGCATGCCCTCGGGCAACAGCCGGGCGAGGTCGAGCGGCAGCATCGGCCCGATCGCGATCGCGCCCAACACGAGCGGTAGGAACACCGCCTGCGCCCGGCCCTGGCTCCAGTTGCGTTTGCGCATCAGCCAACCCATCGCGACGGCGAGGCCGAGGTATAACAGCGACGAGGTCACTACGGCAGGTCCCGGGGCCTCGCTTTGATTGGGGGTCGCCGCTTGGGTGAACGCCCCCGCGGTCACATCGGCAAAGGCCACGATCACGTAGACCAACGAAATCCAAACGAACGCCAGAAACAACAGGTGGCAGCGCCGGTTCATGTGTTGTCGCACCACCTCGGCGATGGATTTTCCGCTGTGCCGCACCGAGGCGACGAGGGTGAAGAAATCGTGCACGCCGCCGATGAAGATCGAGCCTAGAATGATCCAAATCCACGCCGGCAGCCACCCGAACAACGTCGCGGCCAAAATCGGACCGACAATCGGACCGGCGGCGGCGATTGCGGAAAAATGCTGCGGCAACAACCAACTCCAACGGGCCGGCTCGTAGTCGAGGCCGTCGCGCTGGGCGTGGGCCGGCGTCGGGGACTCGTCGCCGATCCCGGCGGCCTTAAAAAGCAACCGGCCCATCCAGCGATAGGCGAGGCCGAGAATCACCGCCGAAACGGCGAGAAAAAGAATGAGCGTCATAGGGGCAGGGTAGGGGAGCGACCAGCGTGAGGCCGACTATCGGGGCGGATGATTCGCGTTTCGGCAAGAGTGCTGTGGCGCGGAGCAGGTTCGTGGTGACGACGGCCGTTTAGCCCGCCCCGCCGCGTTGCCGCACCGCTTCGAACAGCGTGATGATCGTCGCCATCGCGACGTTCAACGAATCCGCCTGACCCGCCATCGGGATGCGCACCGGCATATCGCAGTTTTCCAGCCAAAACTTGCTCAGCCCGTATTGCTCGCTGCCCATCACCACCGCGAGCGGCCCGCGCAGATCGACGTCCGAGTAGATTTTTTCCGCCGCCGGCGTCGTCGCCACGGAACGCACTCCCTTTTCCTGTAACCACGCGTGCACCCGCGTACTTTCTTCGACGACCAACGGCACGGAAAACAACACGCCGGTCGAAGCCCGCACCACATTGGGATTAAAAATATCTGTCACCGGGTCGCACACGATCACCGCGTCGCACCCCGCGGCATCCGCGCTGCGCAGAATCGTTCCCAGATTGCCCGGTTTCTCGATCGCCTCGACGACGAGTAAAAACGGTGCCTTGGCGGTATTCCCGGTCGGACCGCCCGCCACCCGGTCGCTCCCGGCTCCAAACAGATGATCCAAATCGCCGAGCGCCCGCCGCCATTGCGGCGCCACCGCCAGCAAGCCATCCGGCCGCTCGCGATACGCGACCTTGGCGAACACATCCTTCGTCAACTCGCACGCCGTCGCCCCCGTGACCTGGGCTTGGGCGATCAACGCGGGTTCGTTTTCGCCCAGAAACCATTCCGGCGAAAAATAGATTTCCTCCAAGGCGACGCCCTTCTCCAGCGCCCGCCGAATCTCCCGATAGCCTTCGACCAAAAACACCCCGGCCTCATCCCGTGGCCGTCGGTCGCGCAACTTCACGAGCTGCTTCACGCGCAGATTCTGGAGACTGGTGATTTTTTCGATCGTTGGGCCCACGGAACACACGGAACACACGGAATCGGAAAAAATACAGAATCCTTTTCTTGGTCTCGTCGGTTTCCGTGTATTCCGTGTGTTCCGTGGGCAAGAAATCCAAATCCAACGACCTCCCGTTCCCGTATCACACCGAACTCGAACTCGAGATCGTCACGCTCACCAACCACGGCGTCGGCCTCGCCCGCGTGCCGCTTCCGGCCCAACCCGGCGCCCAACTCCCGCAATCCGAAACTGCCCCCGTCGCAGGCTCTTGGGTGGTCATGATCCCGTTCTGCCTCCCCGGCGAACGCGTCCGCGCCCGCATTTTTCGTAACCACAAAAACTACTCTGAGGCCGATCTCGTATCCGTCCTGACCCCGTCACCCCACCGCATCGCGCCCGTTTGCCCGCTGTTTGCCCGCTGCGGCGGCTGCCAATACCAACACTTCGCTTACGCCGAACAACTCGTTTGGAAACAACGTCAGGTCGCCGAGCTGCTTCAGCACATGGCCGGCGTCACCCACGCGGTTAATCCCGTCATCGGCTCGCCCAAACCCTACGGCTACCGCTCGAAGATCACCCCGCATTTCAACCCGCCGCGCCCAGGGTTCGGCTCAGAGCTGAGAGCTCAGAGCCCAGCGCACCAGCCCGCGCACGAGCCCGATCCGCGCTCGATCCCTTCCGATTCCAATCTCTCAGCTTTCAACGCTCAGCTCTCAACTCGCGCTCCCAGCGCGATGCCTATCGGCTTCCTCCGCCAAGGCACCCGCTTTGATATCATCGACGTCCCCCGCTGCGACATCGCGACCGAGGCCATCAACGAAAAGCTTCCGTCCGCCCGCGCCGCCGTCCACGCCCGCGCCGCCAACGGTGATTATACCCGCGGCGCCACGCTCCTCCTCCGCGACGCTGGCGGCCAAGTCACCACTGATTACGAAGCGATCATCACGGAAATGGTCGGCGACCTAAAACTCCGCTTTCTCGCCCGTGATTTTTTCCAGAACAACCCGTTTATTCTCCCCGCCTTCACTGCCTACGTCCGCCGCCAAGCCGCCGCGACCGGCGCGCGGTTCCTCGTGGACGCCTACTGCGGCAGCGGCCTCTTCGCCCTGAGCGCGGCCCCGGCCTTCGAACGCGTCGCCGGCATTGAGCTCAGCGAATCCTCCATCCGCTTCGCCCGCCAAAACGCCTCCGACAACGCCATCGCCAACGTCGCCTTCCAATCGGGCGACGCCGCCACGATTTTTGCCGGCCTCGACCCGATTTTTTTGCCGGCCGAGACCGCCGTCATCATCGACCCGCCGCGCAAAGGCTGCGACGAGTCCTTCCTCGCCCAACTCCTCGCCTTTGCCCCCCGCACGGTCGTTTACGTTTCATGCGACCCCGCGACCCAAATGCGCGACCTCAAAGGTTTCCTCGCCGCCGGCTATGGTTTGAAGGATGTCCAACCCTTCGACCTCTTCCCGCAGACGCGGCATCTCGAGTGCGTGATCACTTTGGTAAAGACACCGACACCTGC
>NSIG01000011.1 GCA_002737275.1 Opitutia bacterium | reverse complement strand
AGCAGCAGCGCTCCCGGGGTGAGTCGATGGGGGCTATAATTGCAGGAAGGATTCCTGTGCTGCCCCCTAGGCTCTGCCGGTGATCGTGAAGCAAGCGAGGAGGCGCCTGGCGTGCGAGATTGCGCGGAATCTGACGGGAGAACCCCCTCAGAATTCGAAGGTGGACCGTAAGGTCAAAAGGCGCCCCTGAGGAGCGACCCACGCGGCGATCGAGCCATCGGGTTGCGCCATAACTGGTACAAGCCCGTCTTC
The DNA here is from genome assembly GCA_002737275.1 of Opitutia bacterium. Lineage (GTDB taxonomy): Bacteria > Verrucomicrobiota > Verrucomicrobiia > Opitutales > Opitutaceae > Tous-C4FEB. The sequence goes on along the minus strand of NSIG01000011.1, from coordinate 37,248 downwards.
ATTCAACACGTCGCGGATGTTCAGCTGGAGTTTCCAGCGGACCTTGTCGCGCCAGAGCTTGGTTGCATAGCCTACCCAAGCGTCGAACTTTAGATCGGACGGGCCGGTGAAGGGACGAGCGAGATCAGGGAGAGCGATCGTCTTGCCGCCACTAGCGGGAACGTCGACGATTGGATAACCGATTCCGACCTTATCCTGCCACCGGACGGCTCCGCCCAGATTCCAGCCCTTAAGCCGCGAGGTGCGCTGGAAGGTGTAATTTGATATAATGTTCCAACGCCACTCGCGCAGTTCAGAAACATTCTGCCCCTCTCGGGCGATGGTCGCATTGAGGGTGTTTAGCAGGGTATCGTAGACGCGGATTCTGACTGGCTGACCGGACTCATCGGCAAGCAGGTTACCGGTCGCTCCGGTGGTCCACTCGGCCAATCGTAAAGCGAGGTACTCACGAGCTACTGGTGCAATCACCGCCCGGCTGGCCTTCTGCTGGCTGACATTCAAAGCGATCCGCCAGTTGTTTGTGGGATTATAGGTGGATTCAAACTCGAAGCCCTTGGACTCTGTGCTCTGGGTATCGGAAAGGTTTCCGGGGCGCTGGAACGTTACATTCACCCCGCTCACCTGCGAAGGAGTCTGCACTTGCTGCCAGTTGACGAGATCTTTTAGGAATTGCGGTGGGCCTTGATAGCCGGCCGCGGCGAGGGCAGCCGGCGTATTGTAGCGGACGATACGGGCGTCGGTTTCGATGAGGAATGCCTCGTAGCCGAGGGAAGCACGCGACGAGGCCGTCTCATACCAGTTAAACCGCGACTGCAACTTGCCATCGAAAAGGGATAAACTGAAGCCACGGTCTTCGGTCGTGCCGCCCGGAGGCTGAATCGCGCGGCCAAACATATCGATGCGCGCGTCGGCCGGTTGGAAGTTCTCCGACTTACTATAGTGCACGGAAAAATTCACACTTCGAGCGTACCGCAGGAATGGMGGCTTGTGGATAACGAAGCCGTGACTCCAGATGCTCTCCTCAAAAACGGACCCCGGCGTCGATGGTAAACGGAAATTGGGACTGTCGCGATCGATGAAGTTGAACCGATCGCGCACATCCTGACCGCCGTTGTTTCGGAAGTCTTTGACCCGGTCGTTTCGCCACCCGATCGTGCCTACGATCCACTCCTGTTTGAGGGGACGACCTTGATAAATGAAAGCCTTCGAGTCGATCTCCTGCCGGGTGAGCGAAGCGCCCGTGGTGGTCCGGCGAAATTCATTTTCATCCATCACATTTGAGATGCCGACCGAGCGCGTCGCGAAGGCCTTTTGCACCGGATCCCAATACCAGCCGGTCGCACGTGATGGTCGCAACTCAGCTTGGATTCCCCGGAGGTTGATGCCCTTGGGACTGCTCAGATTGGCGAGATTGGGTCCAATATAAACCACGGTGCGCACCAATCCGAGATCGGAGTTGATGTCATCGCGTGCGTCGACCGGATTGACGGTGGAGCGGACGGCTTGGGTCCATCCCTCGTCTGCGCTATACGCCCCGGAGTAGCTTCCTTCATCGAGCATGTACCGATTCACGTATCCCGTCAGGTTGTGGCGCCCGAGCCATTTRAGCCGTTCCGTATTGCGCGCAAAATCTAGCTCAAGATAGGTAGTCAGCCGTTCCGTCTTGCGCACGGACTCGTTGGTGCTGCGGGTATTGTTGCTCGCGACAAAGGGCCGGCCAAAATTCGGATTAGGTGCTCCCCACGGCAGTGTGGTATTGATGTCGATGTTGATATTGTAGCCGCGCCCGCCGGGGAACATGTCAAAGAAACTGCGTGAGAGCGTCTCACGGCTGACTGCAGCTTCGAAACCCAGTGACCCGAGCGGATGCTTCCAGCTGTGATCATAACCTGCATTATAGACGTCGAAATCCTCCCATTCGCGTTTGTTAGGTCCATCCAGTAATTGTTTCCTCCAGTCGAAGACCGAAAAATCGTTGATCGCATCGTCAGCGTAGAAGGATCCGTTTTTAATCCCCGCAGCGGCAGCCGTGGCGGAAGGGAACCATTGATCGCCCTTGGTGATGGAAACCATATTGGCTTGGAAGCCCAGTGCCGGATTACCGCCTGGCGCCCGTGGGACGCCGACCATGGTATACCACGCCAGCATCATCCGCGCGGGATCGCTGGAGGACGCGGATTCGTAAACGACAGCGGGCTGGGCGAACCACTCGCCCGGAGCACGGATAAGGTCACGATTGACGGAGTTAAACTCCACCGTGGCGGGACTGTGGGTGATCTTGTTGAAGGACGGACCCCACCAGCGGGTGATATTATCGCGGGGCGCGTCGGAGCGCGGACGGTTTGCGTCTACCGAGCCCTTTTCAAAACTGGCTCGGAGCGAGCCCCCTTTGAAAGGAGCGGCCTGCACGGCGGCAAACATCCGGCGATCTCGTTCGAATGCGAATTTCTGCTCGAACTGTTCGCGTTCCGTCATGATGGCCGCGCGGATGCCGAGTCGGCCTGGGATTAGGACGCGATCGACGTCCAGCACCGTTCGCCAGGAACCGAATGAATCATACGTGAATTCGGCGGATGCAGCGTTGGTGAGAGTGGGCTGGATCAGCTGATTGTTGATGATGCCGCCGGGGCTGCCCAAGCCGAACAGGGTCGCATTGGGGCCCCGATTGATTTCGACGCGCGCTGTATTATAACCGTCAAAAACAATGGCCGTGGGAAAATAATCCCGGGTGAGGTCGGCACGCGCGAGGCCACGGACACGGTTATTATTTTGTGGTTGCCGTGTAACCCCGGTAAAGATGGCCGGGCTGCCGATGCTGGCACCGGAGTAATTTCCGCCCATGCCTCCTGCTTCCGTGTTTCCGGTATAAACGAGCAAGTCCACCGGATCCGTGGCGCCGATATCCTGCATGAATTCACGGGTGACGACGGAGATGGAATTAGCCAGATCTCTGAGGTCCGTCCGGATGCGTGTTCCCGCGAGGGATGACGTGGCTACATAGCCCCGATCTTTTTCTGAGCCGACGATAAAGGGCGAGAGTGCTACCACCGAATCCGTCGAAGGTGGGACGGTCTGACTCGTTGCAATTGAGGGCGCGAGCAAAGCCGTGAGGGAGGTTAACCAGATAAAGATATGAGTCTTCATTGTTTCTGCGGTATTGGGGTGGTCGGTCAAAAAGGGGAAGCTAGACCAGCTCTAAACGGATGGGACGAAGGCAGCGTGGGGATCAGCCGAAGTGGACGTCGGCCCATGACGCATTTGGGGCTGAGTTGCGCGTGAGCTGATGACGGGGTTCCGTGAATACGTTGTACAATTCCAATGGAGTCAATTGGGGTTTATCATCGGGCCAGACGTGAAAAAAGGGGGATGTGAAAAATGACATCGGATGGTCAGGAGTGAGCGGAGGCGTTAACTGACCGACGCCATGATCATCGATAATCCCCTCAAGCAGCAGCACACCGGCTCCGGCCGTGAACGAATAGAACCCATTGCCCTGCAATCGGGCAGCGTTGCCGCCACCCGCTCCGGTCGCAACTCCGTCGCCGTTATCGCCGCCGGTGTTCAAGCCGCACCGGGTGATCAAGCTCGGTGTCAATGTGCAGTGGCGCGAGCAGGTGGTGGTGGTGGCCAAAACGGGGGCCTTGCTTTTGCGGTTCTGGTTCAAGCAGCAGTGCTCTGGGGTGAGTCGAAGGGGACCAAAATTCCAGGAGGAATTAACGCGCGTTCTTGATGACCGCAAAAGCCTCAGTTGCGGGTCGGACAAACTATGCCGCGAGCAGCTCGCGGCTTTGGGCGAGCCAAGCGCGTTTGGGAGCGAGGGCGGCGGGGAGCGGGAGTTGGGCGACGCCGATGAGGCGGCGCATGATCTCCACGCCGGCGTAGTGGCGGATGAGCCGGTCGTCGCGGTCGGCGGCGGTTTTTTCCAGCCAACGGGCGCGGACGGGCTCAGGGTGATTGCTCAAAATCAGGTGCGCATAGAACACGCCGAGGTCGAACTCGGGTTCGCCGCCAAAGGAGAATTCTGGGTCGATCAGCATGATCGCTCCGCCCGGCGCGCGGAGCAGGCTGCCGAGGAAAAAGTCGCCGTGAAGCAGGTGAGGGTGGTCGTGTTCGAGGTAGCGGCGGCCGAGCGCAGTGACGAGTTGCACGTAAACGGCGTCGGAGCGGAAGGCGCGGGACGCGTCGGCGAGGCCGGGTGTGAGCGATTCGAGGAAGGCGTCGAAGGGGCCCTCGGCGCGGATCGGAAGATCGAAGAGGTGCGCGTGGTTGAGTGTGCGCATGGCGTGGTTGCGCAGGGCGGGAGCCTCGGCGGCGGGCACGGCGACGCGGTGCAGGCGGTTGATGGTGGCGGCGAGTTCGTCGATGGCCGCGAAGTCGAGATGAGCGCCGGTGGGGCCGGGGTAGCAGATTTCGAGTGGAGTGGCGGGGGCGAGGTCGGCGAGCACGAGCACGTGGGCCGCGGGATCGTGGTCGAGGATGGCGGGGAGACGGGTGGCGAGGTGCGGGTCCCGGGCCGCGAGGCGGTAGAAACGGGCTTCGGCCTCGGTGCGTTCGACGGGGGCGGCGATGGTGGGATATTTTTCCACCCACGGGCGGGCCTGTTTGAGCATGAGGCTGCGTCCGGGGAGATGGGCGCGCCAGACGCAGTTCATGTTGCTGGAGCCGGGGCGCTCGAGGACGAGCGATTCGCCGGGGGCCGCGAGGCGGCGGGCGACCAAAAACGTGTGCACGGCGGCGAGGCCGGCGGCATCGGCGATGACCGGCAGTTGGAACTCGGGACCGGAGGAGGGAGGGAGATCGCTCGGCATGTCGGGACGGGAAGCTGGGGTGGAAATTTTATTCCTGCAAATCCGGGTTGGCGGGCGAGATGGCGGGACCGATGTTGGGCGGAGGCACAAAACACCCTGCCGTTACCGGCGGCGAAGTTTGCCCGCTGGCCCAAGGCCGACCGGCTCGCGTTGCTCATCAACCTCTACAACGCCCAGACGCTGCGGTTGATCATCACTCATTATCCGCTGGAGAGCATCCGGTCCATCGGCGCGTTACCGGGGGCGGCGTGGCGGGAAATGATCGTGCGGCAGGGCGGGCGGATTATGACGCTCGATCAGCTCGAACACAAAGTGATCCGCGTGGAATATAACGAGCCGCGCATCCACTTCGCGCTCGTGCGCGCGGCGGTGAGTTGCCCGGTGCTGCGGAGCGAGCCGTTTACCGGGGCGCGGCTGGACGCGCAGCTCGCCGACCAGACGAAGGGATTTCTGGCGACGGCGGAAATCAACCGGTTCGATGCGGCGACGGGGACGCTCTATCTCTCGCCGCTTTTCAAATGGTAGGCGGAGGATTTCACCAAGCCGGCGGGATCGTTGGCGGCGTATGTGAAGCCGTTTTTACCGAGGGCGCAGCGCATCGCGTTGGTCGATCCGGCGAAGGTGAAAGTGACGTTTACGGACTACGACTGGGCGTTGAACGAACGGAAGTAGAACCGCCGGGCGGAGTGGGCGTGCCGGCCCGGGTTGAGATAAAGGACGAGTTGTCTCTGAACGAGGCGCTGCGGCAGGATGACGAGGGAACGCGATCAGGGCGTCGCAGCTTCGGAAAACCTCCCGAAACACAAAGGGCGCCCGACTAAAATTCGGCGGTGGCGGGCGCGGCGCGGTGGAGAAACGCGTGCAGCTCGGCGGCCAGTTTGCCACCGAAGCCGGGGACGTCGGCGATGGCTTCGATGGGGGCGGCGCGAAGTTTCTCGATGTCGCCAAAATGAGCGAGCAGCGCCGCCCGGCGGACGGCGCCGAGCCCCGGAAAATCGTCGAGCACGCTCTCGCGGATTTTACGTGAACGAAGATCGGCGTTGTAGGTGTTGGCGAAGCGGTGGGCTTCGTCGCGCAGGCGCTGGAGCAAGTTGAGCGCGGGTGAATGCAGCGAGAGATTCAGCGGCGGGCGGGCGTCGGGGAAGATGATCGTCTCGTGTTTTTTGGCGAGGCCGATGAGCGGCGGCGGCTCGAGATCGAGGGCGACGAAGGCTTTGAGCGCGGCGCCGATCTGGCCGCGACCGCCGTCGATCACGACGAGATCAGGCAGCGGTTTACCCTCGTCGCGGAGGCGGCGGTAGCGGCGGCCGACGACTTCCTCCATCGCGCGGAAATCGTCGTTGCCCATGAAACTTTTGATCTGGAAACGGCGGTAGTTGTCCTTGTCGGGGCGGCCGTCAGAAAACGCGACCATCGAGGCGACGACGAAGGTGCCGGAAATGTGGGAGATATCGAAGCACTCCAACGTGCGCGGCGGGGATTTGAGCGCGAGGGCCTCGCCGAGCAGCCGCAGGGCTTCGGTGCTCGCGTCGGGGAGCGCCTGGGTGGGATCGGTACGCTCGAAGTTGCGGGTTTTGGCGAGGGTCTTGCCGAGGGCGAAGACGATGTCGCGAAGCTCGGCGGCTTTTTCGAACTGTTGTTTTTCGGCGGCAGCGAGCATCTCGGCGCKGAGAGTTTCGAGCCATTCGCGGGACTTGCCTTCGAGGAAGGTGCAGGCGTCGTCTACGCGAGCGCGGTAGGCGTCGGGCGTGACGGTGTTTTCGAAACCGTAGAGTTCCTGGCGCACGTCGTCGTAAAGTTGCCAGGTGCCGTCGGGGCGTTTCTGCGGGGTGGCGTCGCCAAGGAGAATGCCGAACTGGCGGCGGATCTGGGCGAGGGATTTGCGCAGGAGCCCGCTGTGGGCGAAGGGGCCGAAATAGCGGGACCGATCCTCTTTTTTAAACCGGGTGAGCCGGAAGCGCGGGAGCTCTTCGGCCAGATCGACGCGGACGAGGAGGAAGCGTTTGTCGTCGGTGAAGTCGGTGTTGTACTTCGGTTTCCACTGCTTGATCAGCTTGCCCTCGAGGATAAGGGCCTCGGGTTCGGACCTCACCTCGTGCACATCGAAGTCGGCGATCATCTCGATGAGCGCGCGAATCTTCGGGTGCCACGTCATCGCGCGCGACGGCGTAAAATAGGTGGAGACGCGTTTTTTTAAGTTCTTGGCCTTGCCGACGTAGATGATGCGGCCGAGGCGGTCCTTCATGAGGTAGACGCCGGGCTTGTCGGAGAGATGGCGGACCTTCTCTTTGAGATTTACGGTTTCGCCGGTTGGCATTTTCGAAGAATCCGCCTTACGTCGGATCTCGCAAGTATGGTTTCATCTAGCAACTCCTCCGCCGCCTCCAAGCCCGTCGCCCAACTCTATTACGAGCTTCTCACGCTCGGGGACGAGCTGCTGTTGGGCCTGACGGCCAACGGTCATCTCACCTTCATCGGCGCGCAACTCGGCCGGCGGGGGGTGACGCTCCGGCGGAACATCACCATCACCGACGAGGCCGATGCGATCGTGGCGCAGTTCCGCGAGAGTTGGTCGCGGGCGGATGTGGTGATTACGACGGGGGGCCTTGGGCCGACGTGCGACGACCGCACGCGCGAGTGCATCGCGGAGGTGTTGGGGCAAAAACTCGTGCGCCACGCCGAGGTCGAGGCGAGTATCGAGGCGCGTTTCGAGCGCCTGGGCCGAAAGATGACGCTGAACAATCTCAAGCAAGCGCAGGTTTTCGAACGAGGCGAAGTGTTAATCAACGCCAACGGCACGGCGCCGGGTCTCTGGGTGGAGCAGGACGGGAAGATTTTGGTGATGTTGCCCGGACCGCCGAACGAGTTGCAACCGATGTTCACCGAGCAAGTCGTGCCACGGCTGGCGGCGCGGGGCTTACTGACGGAGCGTGAGGCCTATGTGCAGATCCGCACCTCGGGCGTGGGCGAGAGCGCGCTCGAGACGAAGCTGCAGCCAATCTTTGACCGCTTCGGAGCGGCGCTGAGCGTCGCGTTTTGCGCGCATTCGGGCCATGTCGATTGCCGGTTGAGCTCGCCGAACGGGCAGTTGGATGACCCTCGGCTGCACGTGGTCGCGGAGGAATGCGCGGCGCTGTTGGGCGAAGATTTTGTCTGCTACGGGCACGACCCGCTGGCGCGGGTATGTGCGGATCTGTTGCGGGCGCAGGAGAAGACGCTCGCGTGCGCGGAGACGGCGAGCGGCGGGTTGCTGGCGAACTCGTTTACGGACATCTCCGGTGCTTCCAAATTTTTCTCGGGCGGAGTGGTGTGCTATTCCAACGAGTCTAAGATGCAGTTGCTCGGCGTGCCGGAGTGCCTGCTCGCGCAGCACGGTGCGGTCAGCGCGGAAAACGCCGTCGCTATGGCTACGGGCGCCGCGGAGATCCTCAGCTCGGATTACGGGATCGCGATCACGGGATTTGCCGGTCCCTGCGGCGGTACGGCGGAGAATCCTGTGGGGACGTTTTATTTGGCGCTGCATGCGCCACACGGCGTGTGGTCGAAAAAGCTGAACTATCCCGGACCGCGCACGACGGTCAAAGTGCGGGCGGTGAACGCGGCGCTCGACTGGCTGCGGCGCGAGTTGGTGCGGGCGGGGCGCGGCGCGGTGACGGCGCCGCTGGGCGCGCAGCAGTGACGGTAAACGGGGTGCGTGAGCGCTCTCGGAGCGATGCTTAACCGAGCAGGTTCTTCAGCGCGGCGAGGTATTTCTCCTGCGTGCGGGCGATGACCTCGGCGGGCAGGTGCGGGGCGGGGGGCTGCTGGTTCCAGTGCAGAGCGAGCAGGTAGTCGCGGACGAATTGCTTGTCGTAGCTCGGCGGCGAGCCGCCGGGGACGTAGCTCTCCGCAGGCCAGTAGCGCGACGAATCGGGCGTGAGGACTTCGTCGATCAGGACGAGGTTGCCGGCGGCATCGGTGCCGAATTCGAATTTTGTGTCGGCCAAGATCATGCCGGCGGCGCGCGCGCGGTCGTGGCCGAAGCGGTAGAGCGCGAGACTCGTCGCCTTCACTTTTTCGTAGAGCGCGGGGCCGATGCGGGCGGCGGCTTGGGCGTCGTTGATGGGTTCGTCGTGCTCGCCCTTGGGGGCTTTGGTGGTGGGGGTGAAGATTGGTTCGGGCAGACGCTGGGCTTGGCGGAGACCGATGGGAAGACGGAGGCCGCAGACCTCGCCGGTCTTTTGATAACTGTTCCAACCGCTGCCGATAAGGTAGCCGCGGGTGACGCACTCGATGGTGAGCGGCGTGAGTTTTTTCACGATCATGCTGCGAAGCTGGAGGTCGCGGTCGTGCAGGCCGCGGCGGGCAAATTCACCCGGCTGATCGGGCAGAAGGTGGTTGGTGATGAGGGACGAGGTCTGGGCAAACCACCAGTTGCTCATTTGGGTGAGGACGATGCCCTTGCCCGGAATGCCGTCGGGCAATATCACATCGAACGCGGAAAGTCGGTCGCTGGCGACGAGGAGGAGGGCATCGCCGAGGTCGAAGATTTCGCGGACCTTGCCCGAGGCGACCAAGGGAAACGGGACGTGATCAAAACGGGTGACGGCGGTGGAAGGCAGAGCGGAGGCGATGACGGAAAATTGCATGGGCGGCGGGCTCCACAGAGGCGCGGAGGGAAAGGGAAAACAAGCTTCGGGTGCGTCACGGTGCGCGAAGGGAGTGGCGGTAGCCGACGACGAGAGGAGGCGGGCGTGGGCTTGGCGTGGCCCGGGCGTCCGGCCCATGAGATGGGAAACGACCGAGCGGGTTGCCCGCTCGGTCACGGGCGAGAGGCCCGGGCGCATTTGGCGGCGGCGCGTGCTCCGTAGTTGTGCTCCGGCACCCGGCCCGCCACGGTTTGCCCCCATGAAAACCGGGCGTCTACGGTGGAGTTGTTTTTTCTTGGTTTTGCTCGTCGCGGGACGGACGTGGGGAGCGGCGGAGGGAGCGGTGCCCGGCGCGCCGTTGGTGCCGACGGTGCCGGTGGCAACGTTGACGGAGTTGCAGGCGGCGCTTGAGGCGCAGGTGAGCCAACCGAAGTTTCTCGGCGCGTTGTGGAGCGTGAAGGTGGTGTCGCTCGATTCGGGGCGCACGCTCTACGACTACGCCCCGGCGCGGCGGATGAGTCCGGCGTCGAACAGCAAGCTCTACGTGGGCGCGCTCGCACTCGACGCGTTGGGCGGTGATTTTCGGATTCGCACGCCGTTGTTGGGGTCGGTGGCGGTGAATCCCGCCGGCGAACTTTTGGGCGATCTGATCGTAAGCGGGCGCGGTGATCCGAGCTGGGATCCGCGGCGGACGAAGCAGGAGTTTATGACGGTGTTTGAGCCGTTGGTGGCGGCGGTGAAAAAGGCCGGGGTGCGCCGGATCGCGGGCGATCTCGTGGCGGACGGCACGTTTTACCAAGGTACGCCGCAGGGTGCCAGTTGGACGGTGGACGACATGAACGACGACTACGGCGCGGAGATTGCGGCGATCACGCTCAACGATAATTTTGTCGATCTACGCGTCGTGCCGGCGGCGACGGTGGGCGCGCCGTGCGCAGTCGAATTGCTCCAACCTCACACGAGGCTGGTGATCGACAACCGCAGCGTGACCACGGCGGCGGGCGGGGCGCGGCGGGTGCGCGTGCTGCGGGTGCCGGGCGAGATGACGGTGCAGATTTTCGGCGAGCTGCCGCTGGGCGGACAGGAGTGGTTGACCGAGACGACGGTGCCGCGGCCAGCGCAATGGTTTGCTAATGGACTGAAGGCGGCGCTGGAGCGCGCGGGGATCGCGGTCGAAGGCCGGGCGCGCGGCGTGCGCTGGCCTGAGGCGACGGCGGTGGGCCCGGGCGCGGTGGCGCTCGGCGAAATCGTTTCGCCGCCGCTAAGCGAGCTCGTGGCGCACTTCATGAAGGAGTCGCAGAATCTGCAGACGGATTTGATTTTTGCCCAAGTCGGCGAGGCGCAGCGGGGCGCGGCCACGCCGGCTTGGGCGCGCACCGACGAGCTGGCGGTAAAGGCGCTTGGGGAGTTTTTGGCCCGCCACGGCCTGCGCGCGGACGAAGTGATTTTCGACGAAGGCTCGGGGCTTTCCCGCAACAATCTCACGACGACGGCGGCGACGGTGGCGCTGTTGCAGTTTATGGCGACGCATCGGGAGGCGGCGGCGTTTACGGCGGCGCAACCGGTGGCCGGGGTGGACGGGACGCTGCGGCGCCGGATGAAGGGCACGGCGGCGGAGGGCAACGTGCGGGCGAAGACTGGCGGGCTCCGCTGGGTGGCGTCGCTTTCAGGTTATGTGACGGCGGCGAGCGGCGAACGGCTGGTATTTTCCGTGATGTTGAACCGCCACGTCGGCACGGTGGAGCGTTCGGCGAGCCGGGAGGCGGACGAGATTCCGTTGCTGTTGGCGCGGTATGGCGGGAAATGATGCTGCCACAATCGCCTTGTCGGGGAAAGCGGGGCGGCCTACGGCTGGCGAGGTTTCATGAGCAGTCCTGCACCCACTCCGTCAACGCGCTTGGTTTCTCTGGATGCGTTTCGCGGTGCGACGATCGCCGGAATGTTGCTCGTCAATAACCCGGGTTCGTGGAGCACGGTTTATCCGCCGCTGCTGCATGCGCCGTGGCACGGATGGACGTTTACCGATCTGATTTTCCCGGCGTTTTTGTGGATCGTGGGTGTGGCGATGACGCTCTCTTTCGCCAAACGCGTCGAGGCGGGCGGGGATCCGGCGGAACTTTTCCGCCATGTGCTGCGGCGCTCGGCGATTATTTTCGGGCTCGGGCTGTTGTTGACGGCTTTTCCGTTTGGATGGTTGCCGGCGCACAATTTCTCCCTCGAAAAAATGCGGATGCCCGGCGTGCTCCAGCGTATCGGCCTATGCTATCTGGTCGCGGGTGCGATTTGTCTGCGGTGGCGATGGCGCGGGCAGATCGCTTGGACGGCGGGGTTGTTGGCGGGCTACGCTTTGATGTTGAAATTTATTCCGGTGCCGGGGCATGGCGCCGGGAAAATCGACGAGGCGACGGGCAGTCTGCCGTGGTGGATCGATTCAAACCTGCTCGCCGGGCACACGTGGAGCGGCGCGCCGGCGCCGGGATTTGATCCGGAGGGTATCGTTTCCACGTGGGCGGCGATCGCGACCACGTTGCTCGGGGCGCTCGCGGGCGCGGTGTTGTGCGGGCCGCAGCCCGGGGCGGTGCGGGCGACGCGGTTGTTTGGATTGGGCGCGGCGTTGCTCTTGGCCGGGGCGCTGCTTGGGCTCTGGCAGCCGATTAATAAAAACCTTTGGACGAGCGCCTTTGCCCTGTTCATGGCGGGGTGGTCGGCGGTGCTGTTCGCGGTGTTTTACTGGTTGATCGATGTGCGCGGTTGGCGGGCGTGGGCGACGCCGTTGGTCATCTACGGGATGAATGCGATCGTGATCTTCGTGGGCGCGGGGCTGGTGGCAAAGACGATGGGCTTGATCGCGTGGCAAAACGCGGCCGGGGCCAAGGTCACGTTGAAAGGCTGGATCTATGCGAACGGGTTCACGCCGTATCTGAGTCCGGTCAACGCCTCGCTGGCCTTTGCGTTGGCGTTCGTTGGGGCGTTTCTGGTCTTCGGCTGGGTGCTCTGGCGAAAGCGGTGGTTTGTGAAGGTGTGAGCGGGGGTAGGCTGAACGTAGGAGCGCGCTTGCGCGCGATGTGCGGAGGGTGCGCGGGCTAGACTGGCCACGCGATCGCCCGCAAGTGGGTTCTTACAGTTTGATCGGGCGCGATCGCCCGCCGAGCGGGCGACGCTTTTCGCTCAGAAGGCGCCGGACTTGAGGAGGTCGGCCGGGGCGTAGCGTTTGAAGGCTTCGATGGCTTCGTATTCGGCGAGGCCGAGGGCGTTGTAGGCTTGGGCGAGGCGGCGGCTGCGGTCCTCGGTGCGTTGCCAGAATTCGCGGCGGTCTTCGCCGAGGAAGAGCGCTTGGTCTTTTTGCGTCTCGTGGCGGAATATCGCGCGGCGGCGGCGGAGCACTTCATGCGGGCTGAGCGGCACGGCGAGGTCGATCTCGTCGAGCGGCCAGTCGGCCCAGGCGCCGCGGTARAGCCAGAGTTCGGCGGCGGCGAGCCACGGGGCCTGCGCGGTCGCGGCGGCGGCGAGGGCATCGCGGAGCACGTGGATACAGAGGCGGTGAGTGCCGTGCGGATCGTCGAGATCGCCGGCGGCGTAGATGAGATGCGGTTGCACCTCGGCCAGCAGTGCGCTCATCAGGGTAACGTCGGCGGCGGAGTAGGCGCGGCTGCGGGGTGCGGCGTGGTAAAAGGGCAGGTTGAGAAAGTGTAAGCGGGACTCGTTCACACCGCAGACGCGGGCAGCGGCGATGGCTTCGTGGCGGCGGATGAGACCTTTCCAGTCCGTGAGCTCGGCGGAGTGGGGCAGGCCGGCCCCGGCGTGGAGGCCCGCAGTGAGAGAGTCGAGGTGCGCGATGCGGGTCGGATCGGCGAGGCCGCTGGCACGCACGAAGGCGAGTTGGTTCCCCACCACGTCGTCCGAGACGGCGCTGGCGCCGGAGACGCCGTAGGCGATGTGGACCTCGTGGCCCTGCTCGACGAGGCGACAGAGGGTGCCGCCCATCGAGATCACGTCGTCGTCGGGGTGCGGGGAAAAGATGAGCACGCGTTTCGGGAAAATGGAGGCCGAGGTGGCGCGAAGCGGGCGCACGGCGGCGTCGCCGGGTTTTGACTTGGCGGGGTTTCTGCCGCCCGGCCAGCCAGTGATCGTGTGCTGCATCTGGTAAAACCCGACGAGGTTGGCCTCGTAGGCGGAGCCGTGGATGCGCAGCAGGTCCTGCAGGCTGGCTTCGTTGTAGTCGTCGTCGGTGAGTTTCAGGATGGGTTTCGCCTTGAGCTGCGAAAGCCAGAGGATGGCGCGGCGGGTCATGCGCTCGTCCCAAGCGAGGCCTTGGTCCTCGAGGGCGCCGATGAGCCAAGGAGTGCGGTTGCGGGTGAGAGCGCCGGCGGCGGCGGGGTCGAGGACGTAGAGCGCGGCGGGGTGTTCTTGGAGGAACGAGGCGGAGACGTGGGCGTTGACCTCGCCCTCGATGGCGGTGCGGACGATCTCGGCTTTGTGCTGGCCCCAAGCCATGAGGACGACGCGGCGGGCATCGAGGATGGAGCGCACGCCCATGGTGAGGGCGTGGCGTGGGGYGGAATCGATGCCGCCGAAGTCGCCGGCGGCGTCGCGGCGCGTGAGCGGGTCGAGCGTGACGAGACGCGTGAGCGAGTGGCGGGGACTGCCGGGCTCGTTGAAACCGATGTGACCGGTGCGGCCGATGCCGAGGATTTGGAAATCAATGCCACCGGCAGCGCGGATCGCGGCTTCGTAGGCGGCACAATGGGCGTCGACCTCGTGCTTGGCGACGGTGCCTGAAGGCAAGTGGATGCGGGCCGGGTCGAGATCGACGTGGTCAAAAAGATGCCGCTGCATAAACGACCGGTAGCTCTGCGCGTGCTCCGGCGAGAGCGGGTAATACTCGTCGAGGTTGAAGGTGGTGACGTTGGCGAAGCTCAGGCCCTCCTCGCGGTGCAGGCGGACCAATTCAGCGTAAAGGCTGAYGGGGGTGGAGCCAGTCGCGAGGCCGAGGACGACGGGGCGTTTCTCGGCGTGGCGTTGGCGGATGAGCGCGGCGATTTCGGCGGCGACGGCGCGCGAGGCGGCCAGACTGCCGGGGAGGACGGCGATGGCGGCCTGTTCGTAGCGGCTGCGGGCGAGGAGATGGGCCGAGAGCATGGGTTTTTTAGGGGCGAAGGGTGATCGGAAGGAAAGAGGGAGGAGTTGTTCCGATGATAGGGCTGGCGGGCAGCGGCACAAATGGCAAAAATGACGAAGTTTCTAACGTTTATGCCAAGTTCTTTCGGGCCCGATCTAGGCCAGCTCGTCGATCGCCTGCCCCAACCGTTGCACCCGTTGCAGGGTCGCTCGACCAAGGTGTTGATTTTGCCCGACAACCTCGTGTGCTTCCAGCGCCGCGCGGCCGGGCGTTGCATCACCGGTTCGTGCTGATGCTGGAGCTGCGGGGGTAAAGTCCCTCCCTCCTTCCTGCTCCGTTGTAGAACCGAACGGTGGTCGGTTTCCGGTGGTGTTGTCGGTTGCCTGGGTCCGGAGCCCGACCAACGGTCGGGTTTACAGTCTGCAAAACCACGCCTAAATTTTCCTCCCGTCTCGCATGATCTCATCTTCAGTCCCTCCCTCCATCGCCGCCCTTCCCGCCCGCACCGCCGAACTCGGCGCGCTCCTTGAGCGCTGGGCGAATATCAACTCCGGCTCCGGTCACGCCGCCGGTCTTGCCCGCATGGCCGACACCCTGCGCGTCGATTTTTCCCGCGCTTTTCCTTCCGCCACGATCGCCGACATCGGCACCGACGCGCCGGCTTTCAATCCGCCCGGCTCGCGCGCGCTTCGCATCCGACTGCGTCCGGCCGCGCCGACCCAGGTTTTTCTCTGCGGTCACTACGACACCGTTTACGAAGCCAACGACGCGTTTCAAGTCTGCCGCTGGCTCGATGCCACTACGCTCAACGGTCCGGGGGTCGCGGACATGAAGGGCGGCCTCGTCACGATTCTCGCCGCGCTCCAGGCCTTCGAAGCCACGCCGCACGCCGCGAGTGTCGGCTGGGAGGTCCTGCTCACGCCTGACGAAGAGACCGGTTCGCACGGCACCGCGYACCTCTTCCGTGCCGCGGCGCGCGACCATCGGTTTGGTTTCGTCTTCGAGCCCGGCCGGCCCAACGGCAACATCATCCATTCTCGCAAGGGGACGGGCGGGCTCGTCGCCACCTGCCACGGCCGCGCGGCTCACGCCGCAAAAGTTCCCAACGACGGCCGCAGCGCCATCCTCGCCCTCGCTGAGTTTCTGCTCGAAGCGGCAAAAATCCCCACCGAGATGCCCGGCGTGATGGTCAACATCGGCAACATCCGCGGGGGTGCCGCCGCGACCAACGTCGTGCCGCATTTCGCCGAATCCGAGATCGACATTCGGATCACCCAAACCGCCGACGGACCGCCGCTGCTCGCCCGTTTCCAAGCGCTCGCCGATCGCATCAACGCCCGCGACGGCCTCAAGCTCACGCTCAAAGGTGGCTTCAACCGCCCGCCCAAAAAATGTCTCCCCGCCGAGGAGGCCGTGTTCCCGGAGTGGCAACGGGCCGCGCGCGATGTGGGCGTGCCCGAGTTCACCTGGGTCCATGGCGGCGGCGGCTCCGACGGCAATTTTCTTACGGCCGGCGGTCTGCCCAACCTCGATGGTATCGGCCCGATCGGCGACAATCTGCACAGCGACCGTGAATTTTGCCGCGTCGAAACGATTGCGCCCCGCGCCCAGATCGTGGCGCTCTTTTTGCACCGCGTGGCGGCGGGGGAAATCAAGCTGCCGCCAATAAGCGGGTAGGGACGGCTCTCCGAGCCGTCCGATAAGGCACAACGGACGCCTCGGAGAGGCGTCCCGACCGGATGAATGGTCTACTCCGGCAAAAACACCGCGCCCAAGACCGCGGCGCGGCTCGCACCCGTMACCCGCGGGCAATTTCCCGGCAGCCCCAGCACGTGCTGCCGCGCGAGCCACGCAAACGCCAGCGCCTCGACCCAATCGCCCGCGACCCCGAGCGCGTCCGTCGGAGCCACTTTGCGCAACGGCAATTCTTCCTGCAGCGCGCGCATGAGCGCAGGATTTCGTGCACCCCCGCCACAGACAAATACCTCGGGCGCCTTCCGAGGTGGCATGGGCGTCCCGCCCATGTCGGAGATCGGAGTGGCATGGGCGTCCCGCCCATGTTCCGTGCCCACGGGCGAGACGCCCTTGCCACTTCGAGCCCCCATGCCCGGCAACGCCCGGATTGCATCGGCCACGCTCCGCGCGGTCAGCGCGACGAGCGTTGCCTGCACATCGGCGTCGCTCGGCGGTGCGGCCAACCGGGCCAGATGCGTTTCCAGCCAGGCCGTTGAAAACTGTTCCGGCCCGGTGCTCTTCGGCGCGGGTCTGCCAAAAAACGGTTCGGCCAGCATGGCGCGCAACAGCCCGGGCACCACGTGTCCTCGGGCGGCGAGGGCTCCGTCGCGATCCATCGGCGTGCCGAGCACGCGGCGCGCCCACGCGTCGAGTAGGGTGTTGGCCGGACCGGTATCGAAGCCCAGAATCGGTGCCGTCGGATCGGCGGGCAAGGCGGTGAGATTTGCGATGCCCCCGAGGTTCACGATCACGCGGTCGTTTTCCTTCGTCCGGAAAACGGTCTCGTGAAAGGCCGGCACCAGCGGCGCGCCCTGGCCGCCGAGCGCCAGGTCTTTGCGCCGAAAATCCGCGACCACCGTGATCCCGCTCTCGGCTGCGATCACGTTGGGGTCACCGATCTGGAGGGTGAACGCCGGATCAAATCCCGGCCGATGCCGGATCGTCTGCCCGTGGCTGCCAACGGCTCGAACCGCAGCAGATGCGACGCCAGCCTTGGCGAGAAGTTCGTTTACCGCTCTGGCGAAGAGCCGGCCGAGCGTCACATCGGCGCGGCCGAGGCGGTCGATCTCGTTGTCACCCGGACGTCCAAGCGCGAGCAACTCCGCCTTCAATTCGGGTGGAAACGCCAGCGAGTGCGTGGCGACCAATTCAGGCCGTTCGCCGAAGCGCACGAGCGCCGCGTCGATCCCGTCCACACTCGTGCCGGAAAGCGTGCCGATGAACAGTTCGGCGGCGGGCGGTTGAGACTCCATGCAGGACATCAAACCGGTAAACCACCGAAGGGAAACCGCGAATTGCCGCAAATAAACGCTAATTCAAAGTCCGACTCCCAAGTCGATTGATTCGCAACTATGGGTGCCTATCCGCGGTTAAAGAAATAGGGAGTTCTCGCGAATCTTCGGTTGAACCACGTCCATCATCCGCGATGCTTTTTTACCGATGCTCAACACGGAAACCCCCAGCGGCCGGCACCCGGATCTCGATCTTTACGCCACGACCGAACTCATCCGCGCCTTCACCGAAGACCAAGTCTTCGCGGCAAATGTGGTTCACGCCGCCGCGCCCCAAATCGCGCGCGCGGTCGATGCGGCCGCGCCGCGCATCGCGGCGGGCGGCCGGCTTATTTACGCCGGTGCCGGCACCTCCG
This sequence comes from Opitutia bacterium, assembly GCA_002737275.1. GTDB lineage: Bacteria > Verrucomicrobiota > Verrucomicrobiia > Opitutales > Opitutaceae > Tous-C4FEB. The sequence continues at coordinate 19,311 of NSIG01000011.1, read as the reverse complement.
GCCGACTCGGCCTCCTCGACAGTGTGGAGCTTTGGCCGACGTTTACCTGGCCGAAGGATCGCGTCGTCGCGCTACTCGCGGGCGGGCGGCAGGCGTTGTTCGACGCGGTCGAAGGGGCCGAGGACAACCGGGCCCAAGGCGCGGCCGATGTGCGCGCCGTGTCGCCCACGGTCAATGATGTGATCATCGGTCTCGCAGCTTCCGGCGCTACGCCCTACGTGCTCGGCGCGCTTGAGGCCGGTCGCGCCGCTGGCGCGCTCACGATCGGTGCGGCGAACAATCCCGATTCGCCCGTGGCCGCCTCGGCCGAGATCGGCGTTACGCTCGACACGGGGAGCGAAACGATTTCCGGCAGCACGCGCCTCAAGGCCGGCACGGCCCAGAAAATTTTCCTCAACACGCTCTCAAGCGCGATCATGGTGCGGCTGCACAAAGTCTACGGTAATCTGATGGTCGATGTGATGCCGACGAACGCGAAGCTCTACCGCCGGGCGATCGCGCTGACCGTGCGCGCCACGGGCGCGAGTGAGACCGAGGCCAAAGCCACGTTGGAGGCGTGTGCCTACAAAGTGAAAACCGCAATCGTTGCGCTCCGCTTGAAGACCGATGTCGCCGCCGCACAGACCGCGCTCGATGCCGTGGCCGGGGATGTGCGCCGCGCGATGAGCGCAGGAGAGGGTTCGTCATGATCGCGCTCCCACGATCACCCAACCGCTCCCAAGGGAGTGTTGGGACCTCCGGGCCCGACAGGTTTGGTCCGGCAACGCCAATCGGCCGCGCCCGGCGGTCGCGGCCTTACCTCGTCACCGCGCTCGCTCTGCTTTTCGCCGGCTGTACCGCCACCAATCCGCCGCCCGCGCCGTTGCCTGCGCCCGTCGCGGTGATGAATCCCGCTGATGTGCCGCCGCCGGCGCCGCGCGAGTTTCGCGGCGCCTGGGTCGCGACGGTTGCCAACATCGATTGGCCCAGCAAACCCGGCCTGCCCACTGTGCAGCAACGCGCCGAGATGCTCACCATTCTCGACCGGGCGCAAACGCTTCGCCTCAACGCGATCGTGCTTCAGGTGCGCCCGGCCGCCGATGCGATCTATCCGTCGTCGCTTGAACCGTGGTCAGAGTTTCTCACCGGGAAACAGGGCCGCGCGCCCGAGCCGCTCTATGACCCGCTGCGCGAGTGGATCGCGGAATCGCACCGCCGTGGCCTCGAGTTGCACGCGTGGTTCAATCCCTACCGCGCCCGCCACCAACGCGCGATTTCCGAACTCGACCCGAGCCATCTCGCGAAGACGCACCCCGGCGTGGTCAAAACTTACGGCGAGCTGATGTGGATGGACCCCGGTGAACCCGTGGCCCAAAAACGCACGCTCGATGTCGTGCGCGAAGTCGTCCGCAACTACGACCTCGATGGCGTCCACCTCGACGATTACTTTTATCCGTATCCCGTCGCTGACCGCAGGCCCGCCGCGGCCAACGCCGCTGCGCTCACCAATCCGGGCGCCGCTCCGGCCGCGAAAAATCTCGAATTCCCCGATGGACCCGCGTGGCAACGTTACCTCGCGACCGGCGGCAAACTCTCCCGCGCCGACTGGCGGCGGCAAAACGTGAACCAACTCGTCGAGGCGCTCTACCGCGGCATCCGCAGCGAGAAAAACCACGTGCGTTTCGGGATCAGCCCGTTTGGCATTGGGCGGCCTGACCGGCGGCCGGCGGGTATTTCCGGTTTTAGCCAATACGACCAACTCTACGCCGACGTGGAACTCTGGATCGAGCGTGGTTGGATGGATTATCTGACGCCGCAGCTCTACTGGCCCCGCGCGCAGAAAGCGCAGGCCTTCGGCGTGCTGCTCGATTACTGGGCCGCGCAAAACCCGCGGAAACGCCACCTGTGGCCGGGCCTGTATACGAGCCAAGTGAGCGCGGAGCCGAAGCCCTGGGAGGCGGCCGAGATCACGGGCCAGATCGAGTTGCTGCGCACGCGACCCGCCGCGACCGGGCACGTTCACTTCAGTATGGTACCGCTGCTGAAAAACGCGCGCGGCCTCAACGATGCGCTCGCCGCCGGGCCGTATGCGACGCCAGCTCTCGTGCCGGCGACGCCTTGGCTGGACTCGACGCCGCCACCTGCGCCGACGCTGGCAATCGCGCCGGCGACACTCGTGATCACGCCGGGTGCGGGCGAAATCGCCGCGAATTTTGCGATCTGGCTGCGCTACGGCGGCGACCAATGGCGGTTCACGGTGCAACCGGCGGGCGCGCCCTCGGTCGCGCTCGTGGCCGACGCGAAACTCGGCGTGCCGGATCGCGTGGTCGTCACGGCCGTGGACCGGCTCGGCAACGAGAGCGCGCGGGTGGCGTTGCCGCTGGTTTCGCCGGGCACGCCGGTCGCTCAACGATGAGGACGGCTCTGAAAGTGAATCTCCTCTGGAGAAGGAACGAGGTCGCTCCCTACGGCGGACCGCTCCGCTATTGCCGCTGATTTTTCCCCATGACCCCACCCGACGCTCCCGCCCGCACCCCGTGGACTTGGATTCCCACGCTCTATTTCGGTCAGGGCATCCCGTATGTCGTCGTGATGACGTTGTCGGTGGTGATGTATAAGAACCTCGGCGTCTCCAATACCGACATTGCGCTCTACACGAGTTGGCTCTACCTGCCGTGGGTCATCAAACCGTTGTGGTCTCCGCTGGTGGACCTATTTCGCACGAAACGGTTTTGGATCGTGGCGCTGCAAATCGTGATCGGCGCCGCGTTCGCTTCGGTCGCGCTCACGTTACCGGGGCCGGCATTTTTCCAGGCTTCGCTCGCGGTGTTTTGGTTGATGGCGTTCGGCTCGGCGACGCACGACATCGCGGCCGACGGATTTTATCTGCACGCCTTGCCCACCCATCGGCAGGCGGCGTTTGTCGGCGTGCGGAGCACGTTTTACCGGTTGGCGACGCTTTCGGGCCAAGGCGGATTGGTTTATCTCGCGGGGGTATTGGCGGAGCGGCTCGGCGGCTTCGCGGCGGCGTGGGCGGCGGTGTTCGGAATTTTGGCGGTGYTTTTTGTCGTGCTCGGGGCCTGGCATTTTTTCGCGCTGCCGAAACCGGCGACGGATGGGCCGGTGCCGCGCACGGGGGCGTTGTGGGCGGATTTCGCGACGGTGTTTGCGGCGTTTTTCCGGAAGCCCGGGATCGGCGCGGCGCTCGCGTTTTTCTTGCTCTACCGGTTTGCGGAGTCGCAGGCGCTCAAGCTTGTGACGCCGTTTCTGCTCGATGGTCGGGCCGAGGGGGGGCTTGGGCTGACGACGAAACAGGTCGGTCTCGTCTATGGCACCGTGGGCGTGGCGGCGCTGACCATCGGCGGGATTTTGGGCGGCTGGATCATCTCGGTTTACGGGCTGAAACGGATGCTGTGGCCAATGATTTTGGCGATGAATCTGCCGAATGTGGTTTTTGTGTATCTGGCGATCGCGCTACCGAACGATCCGTGGCTGATCAGCGGAATGCTCGCGGTGGAGCAGTTGGGCTATGGCTTCGGGTTCGCGGCGTATCTGATGTTCATGATCATGTTTGCGCGCGGCCCAAACCAGACGGCGCACTACGCGATCTGCACGGGTTTCATGGCGCTCGGGATGATGCTGCCCGGGATGGGCGCGGGTTGGTTGCAGGATCAACTCGGCTACCCGAAATTTTTTATCTGGGTGCTGCTCGCGACGATCCCGTCATTTGCGGCGACGGCGTTGATCAAGATCGAGCCGGGGTTTGGGAAGAAAGCGGAGTAGGCGGTGGCGCGTTGGTGGAGCAGGAGTGGGGCAGGGTCTTTGACCCGCCTTGCTGGGCAACGTGGCGCGGAGGGTGGGTCGGAGACCCTGCCCTACTCGTCGGTCACTTGGCCGGTGCCGCTTGGGCGGCGGCGATTTGGGCGAGGCCGGCTTGGAGTTCGGACTCGGGGAGCCAGCGGCCGCGGAGCATCACGCCGGAGCGCTGCTCGAGGTGGCCGATCGTTTGCAGCGGGTTCGCGTCGAGGAGCAGCAGGTCGGCGCGGTGGCCGGGGGCGACGAGGCCGAACGTGTCTTTGGCTTTGAGATAATCGCCGACGTTTTTGGTGGCGGACTGCAAAACTTGGTAAGGCGTGAGACCGGCCTCGACGTTGGCCTGCATCTCGCGGACGACGGAGAATCCGGGAACGCTGAATTGCTGGGGCGCATCGGTGCCGAAGAGAATCGTGACGCCGCCGTCGACGAGGGCTTTGAGCACGATCTTGCGGTTGGCGGCGATTTGCCGAGCGCGGGCGGCGGAGAATTTCGGGTCCGCGAGCCGGCGCTCGTAGCCTGTTTTCCAACGCTCGACTTCGGCGCGTGGCATGTAGCGGAGTTCGGGGTAGGCAAGCATTGGGGCGAGCTCGGCGGAACCGATGATCGTTTCCCAGAGCGGCATCGTGGGCACCATGAGCGTGCCGGAATCGCGGAGAATTTTCACCATCGCCGCAAGTTTGGTGGCATCGACGGGGGCCGTCTCTGCCCCGAGGTATTCGATGGTGCCGTCGAGGTGGTCGACGGTCTCTTGCCGGCGCTCGATCGCGTGAACGAGGCCGACATCGGTGGGAACGTGCCCGGAAAACCGGATGCCTACCTCGTCAGCGGTTTTGGCCATGGCGTCGTAGACGTCGCGTTTGAGGCCGGGTAAGACCTTGAGCAGATCCCAGCCCTCGGCTTTTTGTTCGCGCACGCGGGCTTCGGCGGCGGCGGGCGAGCGGGTCGCAGCGGGGCCGTTGCCGGTGAAGGCCGGGCCGGCCAGATAGAGCGCGGGGCCGGTGATGGCGCCGGAGTTTACGAGGTCGCGGAGTTCGAGCTGGCCGGGCCAGCCTTGCATGCCGCGAAACGTGGTGACGCCGTTGGCGACGAAGAGGAAAAAGATTTGCCGGATATACTCGGGTGAGGAGCCGAGGGGCGGGTTGTGGCCGTGCATCTCGCCGAGGCCGGGCAGGAGGAATTTGCCGGTGCCGTCGATCTTGCGGGCATCGGCGGGGACGGCGGTGGTGCCGGAGTCGCCGAGGCGGACGATGCGATCGCCGGTAACGACGACGGTTTGATTTTTAAGCACGCGCTCGGTGTCCATGGGCAGGACGGAGACGTTGACGAACGCAGTGGTGGCGGGTGTGGCGGCGTGGAGCGGGGCCGCGAAGGTGAGGGCGAGCACAACGAGGAGGGCGGGGAGCGAGGATTTCATAAATGGGCTGGATTCAGGCGGAGGCGCGTACACGGACGGCGAGGGCGGCGGGCTACTTCAGTGAGGCGCGGGCTTCGGAGAGAATTTTCTCCCACTGCGTGGCGGGTCCTGGGTCAGTCTTGTTCGTCTGAATATGGTAATGGCCGAGCACACCTTTGAAGGCCGCGAGTTCGGTATCGGGGAGTTTTTGCGGGAGGACCTGGCCGTCGGGACCGCGGGGGAAGTCGGGCTTGATCTGGGGAAATATTTTACAGAGGGCGGCGGTGAGCTTGATGAGGGCGGCGTATTGCTCGGGGGTGAAATCGTATTGGACGAGTTCGCGGCCTTGCACGACGCCGCGCACGAGATCGGGCCGGGCCGGACGGCCGGTGAAATTTTTCACCCGGAGCATCGGATCGCCGACGCGGGCGGGAAGCTTGATTGCGAGGCGGCCCTCCGCGTCGCGTTGATACCACTCGTCGAGGACCTTGGTATCGGAGGGCGGGTAAGCGCCCATGTTGGCGATCTCGATGCCGATGGAGCGGTTGTTGGAGGTGGTGGCGTGGCGGGCGCGTTCCTTGAGATCGAGCGGCTGATAAATCGTGCCGTCGATATCCACCATAAAATGGATGCTGAGACCGCGGTGGTCATGGAGGACGTTGAAACAAATCTTGCTGAGGCCGCAGACGTCGTAGTGGAGGACGAATTGATCGACGACCTGTTGGAGCTGGGGGAGGGTCCAGCCGCCGCCGCGGATTTTTTCGATCTCATCGGGTGATAGGGTGTTGATGCGGGCGCTGTAACGATTGGGCGTGGTGATGTCCTTGGCGGCGGCGACCGTCTTCTCGTAACTGCTTTCGTCGAACGGGCCGAAGCGGCGTTCGACGCGGTAGGCGTCGTAGCCGCCCGGGTCCATCCACGTGACGACGGGCGTGCCCGTGTGAAAGAGCTGGCCAGCGACGATGATCTCGTCGCCTTTGCGGGTGGAGAGTTTTCCGGGGGTTGTGGCACAGCCGGAGAACGCGAGGGCGGCGGACAAGGAGAGCGCGGCGACGACGATATTGAGGCGTGGCTTCATGGGATGAGGGCGGCTTTGCGTTTGAGGGCGAGGACGCGGTGGTAGGAAAGGTCGATGCGGCTCTCGKGGATGCGGCCGGACTCGACGGCGCGCACAAGAATCGCGACGGCTTTTCCGGCGATGGCGGGATCGTAGGTGAGGTTGTTGCCGAAGCAGAGCACGTCGAGGCCGGCCTCGATGGCGAGCGGGACGGACTCGGTGAGGCCGTAGCGGGTGGAGATAGCTTTCATTTCCATGTCGTCGCTGGTGATGACGCCGTCGAAGCCAAGTTTCTCACGGAGCAGGCCGGTCATCACCGCGCGGGAAAGCGTCGCGGGATGGTCGGGGTCGAGCTTCGCGTTGAAAACGTGGGCGGTCATGATCACGTCGCAGAGACCTTCGGCGATGAGTTGCTGAAACGGGATGAGTTCGCGCTCGGTCCAAGTGGCGGTGACGTCGACAAGGCCCAGATGCGTGTCGCCGGAGGCGCTGCCGTGGCCGGGAAAGTGTTTCGTGCAGGTGAGCACGCGGTGGGCGCGGTGAGCGCGGATGAATTCGGCAGCGTGGCGGACGATGGCGGCGGGATCGGAAGAGAAGGCGCGGCCCTTGCCCTTGATGATCGGGTTGTCGGAGTGCGCGTCGAGGTCGACGACGGGCGCGAGGTTCAGGTTGAAGCCGAGGCCGGCGAGCGTCTGCGCGGTGGTGGCGGCGTGGCGGTAGGTCTCGGCGGGTTGGTCGAGCGCGCCGAGCTCCTCATGGGAAATGCTTGGGGGAAAACCATACGCGGGTTTGAGCCGGTTGACGCGGCCACCCTCCTGGTCGATCGAAGTGAGGAGGGGAATCTGCGCGTGCGATTGCAGGTGACGGAGCAAGGTGCGGACCTGTTCGGGCGACTCGATGTTGCGCCGACGCGAGCCGGAATCGATCGTGCCGCCGGCAATTTCTTGGTCGAAGAGAATGACGCCGCCGATGTGATGTTCGCGGAGGTCGCGGGCAAAGAGTTCGCACTCGGCGGGCGCGCGGCCACGGAAGCCGACGTTGAGGAGCTGGCCGATTTTTTCGCGGAGTGTGGGAGCGGCGGCCATGGCGATAAACGGCGGAAAAGGGGATGACTTGGGGTCGGGAGCTTCAGCGTTTCACGACGCCGATGCCGGGCAGATCGTTGAGCGTGATTTTGCCGTCCACGACGGTCGTGCCGAGGAAGACGTCGTTCTTGATGAGCAAAGCGCCATCGAGGTCAGCCCAGTCAACCAACGGCGAAAGCTGGGCGGCGGCGGAGATGGCGCAGGACGTCTCGGTCATGCAGCCGAGCATCACTTTGAGGCCGAGGGCGCGGGCAACCGTGATCATTTCGTGCGCCTCGCGCAGACCGGTGCATTTCATGAGCTTGATGTTGATGCCGTCGAACACCCCGAGCGCGCGATTTACGTCGGGGAGGCGTTGCACGCTCTCGTCGGCGATGAGCGGAAGGGGGCTGCGCTCGCGGAGCCACGCGGTGTCGTCGGGATTTTCCTTTGGCATCGGTTGCTCGATGAAGATGACGCCGCGGGTGGCGAGCCACTCGATCATGCGGAGCGCCTCGGCGCGGTCGGGCCAGCCCTGGTTGGCGTCGACGGTGATGGGTCGGTCGGTGATCTCGCGAATGGCGTCGATGAGAGCGCGGTCGGTGGCGGGATCGCGGCCGAGTTTGACCTTGATGATTTTATAAGGCGCGGCCTCGCGGGTTTTTTGGCGGACGACCTCCGGCGTATCGATGCCGATGGTGAAGGACGTGACCGGGGCTTTGGCGGGGTCGAGGCCCCAGATGCGGTGCCACGGTGCGCCGAGTTTTTTACCGATCCAATCATGGAGGGCGATGTCGACAGCGGCCTTGGCGGCGGTGTTGCCGGGGGCGAGGGCGTCGATGGCGGGGAGAATTTCCCCGAGTTGAAATGGATCGGGAAAACGGCCGAGGTCGACTTGCGCGAGAAACGCGGCGGCGGAGGCTTGGGTTTCCCCCAGATATGGCGGCATCGAGGCCTCGCCGTAGCCGATGATCCCGTCGTGTTCGATCTCGACGAGCATTCCGGGCGTGGAGGTGCGCGAAGCGGTGGCGATGGTGAACGCGTGGCGCAGTTCGGCGGTGTAAGGTGTGAAGCGGAGAATCATCCGGAGGGCAGGGCGACGGCGAAGGAAGACAGAGAGCGGCGGCTGAACTCAAGCGCGGGTGAACGGCGAGCCGGCGGCGGAGTTTTTGGGCGGGAAAATACGCTTGCAGGAACTCGGGCGCCACCTAAGTTCCGCCGTTCCGTGTTAGTCCCCATCGTCTAGCCCGGTTAGGACGTCTCCCTTTCACGGAGATAACCGGGGTTCGAATCCCCGTGGGGACACCAATTTTTAAGCCCCGCAACTCCGGTGAGTTTCGGGGCTTTTTCGCGGCCAATTGATGAGGTTAAACGATTGGGGCAGGAAGCAACCGACGAGGTTAATGGGCGTGGAAGACTCTGAATCAACCAACGACAGCCAGTCCGCTTTGGCTCGCCTCGAGCTGGTAGAGGAAAGCCTGCGACGTGAGTTTTGGGACGTTCCGAGCCTCGTTTAACCCGATGAAAAAGGGCAAAGTTTGACCCGTTTTCTGGTCTCCGCGGGCTAGAGCGGTGAGACGTTTACGAAGGCAGGCGTGGCATACGCGCGGTAGCACGCGTCGAAAAACGCCGCGTCGGGCGCGCCGTCGGTCACCACAAAGCGAAACCGGGAAATGTAGGGGGTGCCCGGAACGATGGAAAACTCGCCGAGCTGTTGCGGCACGAAGGAGAAATAGGGCATGTTGGGGTGCAAGCGCACGGGTTGGGGCGCGCGGAAGTTCTCGGGGTGGCCGAGCACGGTGGTGCCGGCGAGCGCGCCGCCCGGAGTGACGGCCCCGCCGAGGTAAACCCAGCGGGCGCGGGAGTCGTTACCCTTGATGCGGTCGGTCAGGCCTTCGGAGGTGAGAAAACGCGCGATGTCACCCGGACCGTTCCAGCCGCGGGCGCCGCGGATGCCAAAGCTGCCGTAGTGATATTGCGGGAGAACTAGCGCGTCGCTCGTGGCGCAGGCGTGGGTGATGACGAGGTCGAAGACGCGGGCCGGCTGCGTCGTCCCCGATAGCGAATAGACGGTGAGAGCCCAAGTGGTGTTCAGCGCGGTGATCGGAGTCGGCGCGGAGAGATCGACGCTGCGCAGACGGGCCTCGATGCCGCCGTGAACCGGCCCGGACCAAGTGCGGTCGACACCGACGAGATGCTCGGCGCCGGTCTTGTTGTGCATGTTCCAGAAGTCGGGCGAACGGCCTTGAAACTTGGTCTTGGTCCACGGCGCCCAGATGCCGTGGTGGTGGGCGTGGTTGGACGGGTAGTCGTCGGTGACCAAGTGACCGGCGGGCGAAAACACGGGGTGGATGTAGCCGGCGCGAAGAATCTCGGGTTTGAGGTCGGCGCGCGGGACGGCGGCGGGATCGACGCGGTAAGAAAGCACGGGCTGGCTGCCTATGGTGACCCGCAGGTCGCCCGGTTCCGACGAGACCGTCACGCCGGTGGCGTTGGCGGATGCGGGTGTGGAGGCCGTGAGCGTGAAGGAGAGGGCTTGGCCGGATTTTTGGGTGGCGATGATGAAGCGGGCCGTGCCGTCGGCGTCGGTTTGCAGCGGGATAATTTTTCCTGAGGCATCGCGGAGGGCGGCGGGTTTCGCCGCATCGGCGGGCAGGCCAAACGAAATGACCTGACCGGCGAAATCAGCGGCGGGGGCGGCGAGGGAGAGGCGATAGTCGCGGGCGGAACTTGAAGCCGTGAGAAGTAGCGCGACGGCTACAAGAAAACGGGCGGGGTAAATCATGGGGGGAAGTGAACAGGCCGGATCGTGCCGGGCAAGAGCGCGCGCTTGAGTTCGCTTGCCTCCCGAGGGTGCCTTGTGTCCGGGTAAGAGCTCACTTCGTAACTCCCCAACCTCTGCCTTAATGAAAATGGATGCTGCCTCGGTTCCGCCCCTCTCCCGCCGCGATTTTGTTTCAATGCTCGCACTAGCCGGCGCGGCTGCGCCGTTTAGCGCTACGCTCGGTCGGGCGCAGTCGGCACCGGCCGCCGCTGTGCCGGCTCCGAGCGTGCTGCATGTGTTTTCGAAACCGTTTCACCAGCTGTCCTGCGCCCAGACGGCGAAGCTCATCGCGGCGGCGGGCGCCGGCGGCATCGACTACACGGTGCGCGTGCCGCAGGGCCACGTGTTGCCGAAGAACGTGAGCGAAGATCTGCCGCGCGCGATCGACGCGGCGCGCGCCGCCGGCCTCAAGGTCGAGATGATCACGACCGAAATCACGAGCGTTCGCACGCCGCACGCGGAAAACGTGATTCGCACGGCGGCGAAACTGGGCGTGAAATATTACCGGCTCGGTTCCTTCAACTATGACCTGAAGCTCGGCGTCGCGGGCACGTTGGAGAAAATCAAACCGGACTTCGCCGAGTTGGCCGCGCTCAATGCCAGCGCCGGAATCCACGGGGCGATTCAAAACCACGCCGGAGCGCGCGTGGGCAGTGCGATTTGGGATCTTTATGAACTGCTGCGCGGCCTCGATCCGCGCGCGATCGGCGTGCAATACGATATCCGTCACGGCCTCGCCGAGGGCGGGCAATCGTGGCCGCTCGCAATCCGCCGGATCGCACCGTGGATTCGCTGCACCGACATCAAGGATTTCAAGTGGCAGCAAGTTCCCGGCAAGGCGACGATCGAGAACGTGCCGCTCGGCGAGGGCATCGTGCCCTTCGACCCGTATTTCCAACTTCTGCGTGAGCTCGCGGTCACCGGGCCCATCTCGCTGCACTTGGAATATGCGCCGTTCGAGCGCAACCCGCGGCCGTTGACGGTTGACGAGCAACTCGCGCAATTGTCCGAGCCGACGCGCAAGGATGTCGCGGCGGTGCGCGCGCTGATGGTGAAACACGGCTTCGGGGGATGAGCCGCATGATGGGCCGTTGGCTCTGCGGCGGACTCCAACCGGTCGCGGGCATTTTACTCGCGGGGTGGATGCCGGTGGTGTTGGCGGGCGCACGCGCGCCGGTAAACGCGCTCACGGTAAATACGAATTGGGTGGAAGCGGACTTTCCGTTTTTCTCCTCGGTGCTGGACGCGCGCAAACTGGGCGGCGGATTGCCGGCCGATAACCTCACGCCGCGGGGAATCGTGCTCAATCTGGGCCACGATTGCTGGGCGTGTTTCGACCCGGATTTATTGCGCGTGGCCGCCGTCTGGACCGGCTCGGGGGTGAGCGCCAAAGCGCTCGCGCCGTTCTCGTATAATGATCTCGGGCGCAAAACCCGGGGCGGACAAACGCCGGCGCCGGAGCCCTTGGGGCAGGTGTGGTTAGCCAACGGGATTTATCCCGGCGCGCAGGCTGGGGCGCAGACCTCGTGGACCGACCCGCGCGAACCGGCGCCGAGTCCCGAGGAAGCCGGGCGCGGGGCGATCGCCCCGGAACTCGGCCGTTTTGAAGCGGTGCGCCTGACCGGGCGCGATGCGGTTCTGGAATACACCGTCGTCGGCGTGGGCGTGAGCGAGCGGTGGAGCGTCGCCGCTGGGACAACCGATCCGATGATCGCACGAAATTTTGAAGTGGCTGCGGCAACCGCGACCTTGCGGTTTGTCGTGGGCCGAAAAGGCCCGGAGGCGAAACTCGTTTTGCGCGCGACCCCGGAAGTTGAGGCCGCGGTCACGCTCGTGGAGGAGGCCGGGATCTGGGTGGTGCAAGTCGTGGCGCACCCGCAGGCACTCACGTTCACCGTCGAACACCGGGGGCCCGGTGGCGTCGCGCCGGGTGCGGCTCACGCGGCGGTGGCAGCCAAGGTGCGTTGGCCGGAGGAAGTGGTGACGGCGATCAAGCGATCAACCGAGAAGGGCGCCTACGTGGTGGACGCGGTGGAGTTGCCCCAAGCCAACTCGTGGCAGCGCAAAGTGCGGCCGTCGGATATCCAATTCTTGCCCGACGGCACGGGCGTAGTGGTGACCATCGAGGGCGACGTGTGGCTGGCGCGCGGCCTAGCCGATGCGGCCGATCGGGTAAGTTGGCGGAGATTTGCGTCGGGTCTGCACGAGCCGATGTCGGTCGCGATCCGCGAGGGGCAGATCTATGCCTTTGACCGCAATGGTATCTGGCGATTGCGCGACACCGATGGAAACGGAGAGGCGGACACGCATGAGTTGTTCTCGAACGCATTCGCCCAGACGGCTGACATGCGTGAGTTTCCGGCCACGATCCGGCTCGCGCCCGACGRTGAGTTCGTGATCGCGAAGGGCAACCAGCAGGCGACGACGCTCGGCAAACATAACGGGACGGTGCTGCGCATCTCGGCCGACGGGCGCCGCGCGACCATGCTGGGCTACGGGTTTCGTCAGCCGAACATCGGGGTGAATATCCGCACGGGGCTTGTCACCTCCAGCGATCAGCAGGGACACTATATTCCGACCACGCCGCTGCACATCGTGCGCGACGGACAGTTCTACGGCTTTCTCGCAGATTTTCTGCCGGAGGAAAAGTATCCCGCGCCGATTGCCGACGCGCTCGTCTGGTTGCCGCACGCGGTGAACGCATCGGCGATTTCCCAGGTGTGGCTCTTTGATGCGAAAATGGGCCCGCTCAACGACAGTCTTGTTCATATCGGCTTTAACCAACCGGAAGTGTTTCGCGTGTTGCCGCATCGGAGCGGGGCGCGTGACCAAGCCGCGGTCGTGAGCATTACGCGGGCGTTTGATTTCACGCCGCTGAACGGCGCGGTGAACCCGGCCGACGGGCAGCTCTACCTCGCAGGGTTTCAAGTCGCGGGCTGGGGTAATGTGATCGACGCGATCGCCGGGCTGGGCCGCGTGCGTTACACGGGCGCGCCGGTGACGTTGCCGCGCGCAGTGATCGCGAAGGCGGAAGGCGTGCTGCTGCGCTTTGATACTGCGCTCGATCCCGCCCGGGCGACCGATCCGGCGAGCTACTCGCTCCAAACTTGGGGCTACCGACGCACGCACAAATACGGCTCGGCGCAATACAAGGCCGACGGCACCCCGGGTCAGGAAGCGCCCACGGCGAGCCGGGCTTATCTCGCGCCGGATGGGCGCAGTGTCTTCGTGGCGGTGCCGGGGCTGAAGCCCGTGATGCAGTTGCGCGTGGGCTGGTCGCTGGCGACGGCGGCGGGCGCGGCGTTTGCCGACAATGCCTACACGACGCCGTATGCGTTGGAGAAATTTGAGCCCAAGGCCGAAGGCTTCGGGGACCTTGCGATCGACCTTACGCCCCGCGCGGCCGCGGTCGCGATGGTCGCCGCGCCGGCGAGCGCGGAGGAAGGCAAACGGCTCGCCCAACTCTTCGCGTGCGTCGCGTGTCACGCGGCCGAGGAGTCCGCGATTCCGAAATCGGGGCCGACGTGGCGGGGGATTTTCGGGCGGGAAAAACGGTCGGTGTTCGTGGGCGGCGCCGAGCAAAAGGTGACCGTAGACGAGGCCTATCTGCGCGAGTCGATCTTGCAGCCGACCGCGCAGGTGGCGGCGGGTTTTGAAAAAGGTGAATACGCAATGCCGAGCTACGCGGGCGTCTTGGACGCCGGACAGATCGAGTCGATGGTGCTCTACATCAAGACGCTGAAGTAGAGTAGGCGTGGGCGGTGGAGCGCGGCGGGAGAATTTTTTGGCGTTTGCCAGTCCGGGTTGGTGACTAGAAACGGGAATGTGGGTTTGATAAAAAAAGAAGTCGGCAAAGGTCGGGTCGTGAACCGCCGGGCGATGGTTGGTTTGAGCGGCGGCGCTTTGGTGGGTAAGACCAACGGGCGGGTAGCGACATTGGTCGCAATGAGGCAGGCGGTGGCGGAAGGAGCCGGCCGGCGCGCAGAGCTCGGGGCTGAAGCGCTAGAATTTCCGAAAAAAATCCGAGGATCGGTCGCGGGCTTTGCGCGCTGGAAAAGGGTGAGGCAATCGGCGGTGGAAAGAGGCCTCGTAGGATTATACGAATAGCGGTTGATTTTCATCCTCAAACCCACGGGCAAGATGCCCGTGCCACCTCAGAACTTCAGAGCCCCGCGCCGTCGCGGAGGGTGCCGGCGGCGCAGACCTCGCGGTAAAAGTTGACGTAGCGTTCGACGATCACCGGAGCGAAAAATTTTTCCTCGGCGCGTTGTTTTGCGGCGGTGCCGAGGCGGGTGCGGCGGGCGAGGTCGGTGAGCAGCGACGTCGCGGCGGCGGCGAGGGCGGCGGTGTCGCCAAGGGGCGCGAGCAGGCCGGTCTCGCCGTCCACGATCACTTCGGGGACGCCGCCGACGGCGGTCGATACGCTCGGGCAGGCGAAGGCCATGGCCTCGAGGATGCTCAGGCAGAAACTCTCGCTCTCGGAGGCGAAGAGCCCGAGGTCGATGGCTTGGAGGTAGTCTTCGATCGCGGTGACGTTTTCGCGGACGATGATGCGGCCGGTGAGACCGAGGCGGGAGACGTCGGCTGTGAACGCGGTGAAATCACCGCCGGCGAGGACGAGGAGTTTGCTGGTGCGGGGCTCGACGCGGGCGAAGGCTTCGAGCACGAGATCGACGCGTTTGACGGGGCGAAGATTAGACGAGTGAAAGAGGAGTAGTTCATCGTCGGTGACGCCGAGTTCGCGGCGGACGGCGGCGCGGGTGCGGACCGGGGCGCGCGGGGTGAAAAAATTATGGATGACCTCGATCGGGCGTTTCACGCCGATGAGGCGCTGGGTTTCGGTGCGGAGAAATTCGGAGACGGTGGTGACGCCGTCGGTCGCTTCGAGGGCGTGGCGGATGGCGGGGCCATAACCGGCGTCGGCGCCGAGGAGGGTGGTATCGGTGCCGTGGAGCGTGGTGATGACTTTGGGCCGGCGGTGCTCAGGGAGCATGTCGCGCGCGAGGAGGGCGGCGGTCGTGTGGGGCACGGCGTAATGCGCGTGAATGAGATCGAGGCCGTGGTCGCGGGACACTTCGGCGAGTTTCACCGAAAGCGGGAGGGTATAGTCGGGATATTTGAAGAGGCCGTAGCTGTTGATCTCGACCGGGTGAAAATGGCAGCGCGCGGTGTCGACCGGGAGACGGAACGGGCGCTCGTAGCTGATGAAGTGAATCTCATGACCGCGGGCGGCGAGTTCTTCGCCGAGGGTGGTGGCGAGAATGCCGCTGCCACCGACGCTGGGGTAGCAGACGATACCGATCTTGAGGGGGGTGGAGGTGAGTGCGCTCATGCAGAACGGGCAGGGAAACAGAAGTCGGAATTTTTAACCACGGATGGACACGGATTCACATGGATGCGGATTTGGAAACGGAGATCGGACCGGTGGTTTTGTCACAAAACGCACAAAGGGACGTTCGAGGGTGCGTTGCGCCCATAGGCGCGAGGGTTCTTTTTACGCGGGGAGGGCGTCGCAAATACTCAGAAGCGGCGGGCGGTGTGGCTGAGGGCGGCGAGCGAATTGACGACGAGAGGATCGGCGGGCCAGAGGGGGATGGCTTGGGCGACGCCGGCCCGAAGACCGTGGAAGCGGGCGCGAGTGAGTTGGAGTTCGACGTAGTCGCGCGTGGCGGCCTGGGAGGCGTGGGCTTGCATGGCGGCGGTCCACGTCGCGATCACGGAGGAAACATCGACGAGCACCGGTGAGGCGTCGCGGGCTTCGGCGTCGGAGGTGATGGCGTAGTGCAGGAGCGTATTGATGGCGTGGGCAGGGGTCCCACGAAGTTCGGCGACGCCGCCGTAGCGGGCGAGGCGGGAGGCGTTGCGGACAATTTTGCCGAGGACGGAGTGATCGGGGTGTTGGTTTTCGTTGACGGTGGGCGCGAGGACGAGGGCGGGTTTCACGCGGCGGATGATCGCCGCGATGGTGAGCGAGTGGGGGAGTGAAGGGACGAAGTGGGCGTCGCCGCCGAGGTCGATGAACTCGAGGGTGACGCCGAGGAGGGCGGCAGCTTTTTCGGCYTCGGCGGTGCGCACGGCGGGGGTGCCGTGGGTGCCGGCTTCGCCGCGGGAGCAGACCACGAAATGGACGGGCCGGCCGGCGGCGGTCTCAAGGGCGATGATTCCGCCGGCGCCGAATTCGATGTCGTCGGGGTGGGCACCGAAGGCGAGGAGCGGAGGAAGCGGAGTGGCGGTGGAAGACACGGGAGTAAGATCAGACGAGTTTGGTCCCGAAAGTCGATGCAACGAGCGGGAACGGAGGCGCGGGGCGGACTATTCGGTGTAGGCTTCGTCGGAGCGGTCGATGGGGTCGCGGGTGACGAAGGTGATCTCGGGCGCGTCGGCGTGGTTGAGGTAGGCTTGTTCGCCGGCGCCGGCGATGTAGTGTGTGCAATGGATCACGGATTGCATCCAACGGAGGCGGCTGTCGCGTGACGGGCTGATTTGCGCCGCGTCGAAGGGCGCAGTGCCGGCGGTCGCAGGCGGGAGCGTCAGGAAAGAGTTGCCGCCCTCGTGGAGCTGCAGCGTGCCCTCGGCGGTGCGGCGGGCGCGGACGAGTTCGCCGTCGTAGGGGACATCGACAAAGAAGTCGGTAATCGGACACGCGGCGCGGCGGAAGGCGGGGTCGGAGGAGCGGACGACGCGGATGCCGTCGAGGAGGTTCATCGTGCGATACATTTCGAAGCAGAAGTCGGCGACGGTGGTGGCGGTGACGGCTTTGAAGGCGGCGACTTGCGGCGGGGCGACGTAGGCGGGGAGTTGGCGGGCGGTGGCGTCGCGCCAGTCGGCGGGGATTTTCTTGGCGTAGAGCGGGGAGAATTTGCGCTGGGTTTTGTTGGCGAAGGTGAAGTTGAACGTGAGGGGCGCGTCGGTCTTGCGGTGGCGGAGCGTGGTCTGGGTCTCGCGGGGGTCGTGGTCGCTGTCGTGGTAGAAGAAGACGACTTCGCCGCCGATCTCGGCTTGGAGGCGGCGGGCGGTGACGATCTTCGCGTAGAGGAAGCGCCGCGGGAAAAAGCCGCAGGGTTGTTGGCCGAAGCAGATGACGGGGGCGGGCATTGCGGAGACGGAAAGTTGAGAGTTGAGGGCTGAGAGTGGAGAGAGCTTGGGCGGGGACGGAATCGAAGGGGGCCCACGGAACACACGGAAAAAATCGGAGGGGAGAGTCGGAGAAGAGTTTAGGCGAGAGGCGGGAGCGGATTTTTTAACCACGAAACACACGAACTACACGAAAGGCGGAGGGATCGAGGAGCAGGCGGGCTGGAGGCGGGGTTCGGCGGCGGCGCCCTTTACATCGGGGCGGGGTCGGTGACTGGTTTTGGGAGGAGGGCTTGGAGGATCACGGCGAAGAGGACGCAGGTGAAGCAGCCGATGGGGTTGAGCCAGAGGTAGGCGATTTCGCGGGCGGGGTAGGCTTTGCCGAGGAAGAACAACGCGATGACGACGGTCTGGGCGGCGACGGCGGCCCAGAAGACGGCCGTGCCTCTCACGTGCTTCAGGAAGAACGCCACGATGAAGACGCCGAGGAGCGCGGGATAGAAGATCGAGGCGACGATGTTCAGGGCCTCGATGAGGTTTTCGGCGAAGCTCACGAAGAGAGCGAAGGCGATGGCGAAGAGGCCCCAGACGGCGGTGAAAAATTTGGCGACGCGGACGTTGCGGGCTTCGTCGTGGGCGGCGAGCGGGCGGAAGCTGCGCCAGAGGTCGATCGTGCTGGTGGTGCCGAGGGCGTTGAGTTCGCCGGCTTTGGAAGAGAGGGCCGAGGCAAACATCACGGCGAGGAGCAGGCCGATGACGCCGTGAGGGAGCTGGGTGAGGATGAAATTAATGAAGACGTAGTCGGAGTCTTTGGTTTTTTTCGTGGTGGGGTCGGCGAGCTGRAGGGCGGCGCGTGCTTCTTTGCGGACGACGTCGGTGGCTTTTTGCGCGGCGACGAGGTCGGCTTTGGCGGCGGCGGTGACGGCGGGATCGGCGGCGTCCTGCGCGGCGGTCCAAGCGCGGATTTTTTCCTGTTTAACGAGGTGGAGCGCGGTGTGTTGCTCGTCGATGGCGCGGAGGGAGGCGCCTTGAGGGCCGTCGAGCTGGCGTTGCCACTGGGTCTGGTTGTAGAGGACGGGAGTGTTGGGCTGGAGTTGGTAGAAGACGAAGAGCAACGCGCCGAGGAACACGATGAAGAGCTGCATCGGGATCTTCAGGAGGGCGTTGAACATGAGGCCGAGGCGGCTTTCGCGCAGGTGGGCGCCGCCGATGTAGCGTTGGACTTGGGATTGGTCGGTGCCGAAGTAGGAGAGTGAGAGAAAGAAGCCGCCGAGGATACCGCTCCAAATGGTGTAACGGACTTTGAGGTCGGGGTTGTAATCGACGGCTTGGAGTTTGCCCATGGCGCCGGCGATGGGGAGAGCGTCGGCGGGGAGTTTGGTGAGCAGAATGACGAAGGCGGTGAGCATGCCGCCGAAGATGACGGCCATCTGCCATTTTTGGGTAAGGTTCACGGCGGCGCTGCCGCCGGTGACGGTATAGACGATGGCGAGCAGGCCGGTGCAGATGATGGTGAGGTCGAGCCGCCAGCCGAGGACGGTGGAGAGAATGATGGCGGGCGCGTAAATGGTGATGCCGGACTGGAGCCCACGTTGGAGGACGAAGATGCCCGCGCCGAGGAGGCGGGTTTTGCGGTCGAAGCGTTGGCCAAGATATTCGTAGGCGGTGTAGACGCCAAGCTTGCGGTAAATCGGGAGAAACACGGCGCAGACCACGATCAGCGCGAGGGGCAGGCCGAAATAATTTTGGATAAAGGCGATGCCGTTCTCCGTGGCCTGACCGGGAAGGGAGAGGTAGGTGATCGTGCTGGCCTGCGTGGCCATGACGGAGAGGCCGATGGTGCCCCATTTGGTCGTGGCGCTGCCCTTGAGGTAAGTGTTGAGGTTGTCGGTATGGCGGGTGCGCCACGTGCCGTAGGCGGCGATGCCGACGATGGCGCCGAGGAGA
The DNA here is from genome assembly GCA_002737275.1 of Opitutia bacterium. Lineage (GTDB taxonomy): Bacteria > Verrucomicrobiota > Verrucomicrobiia > Opitutales > Opitutaceae > Tous-C4FEB. Next base: position 157 of record NSIG01000011.1, on the reverse strand, counting down.
ACGAGCCAGTCGAGGGCGTTCATGCGTAGGCGCGGGTGAAGAGGGTGAGCGCGATCACGATGAACACGAAAACGCCAAGGACGAAGAGGTAGACGCCGCGCCAAGTGCGAAAGCCGGGGACGGAGTCAGCGGAGTCGGGGGGAGGAGACGGTGGGGG
>NSIG01000010.1 GCA_002737275.1 Opitutia bacterium | reverse complement strand
TTGGCGGAGGGAGATGAGGTTGGCGAAGAGGCGGTAGGCGCCGGGGACGCCGGCGGGGAGTTGGCGGAAGAAGCCTAAGCCCGTGTAAACGTAGTAGCCTTTGCCGTGCCGGGCGACGAGGAGGCCGCCGCGTTGCGGGGACTCGCCGGCGTCGTTGCAGGCAAGCAGCGGAGTGAACTCGGGGCCCCAGGTGGTGCCGAAATACGCGCCGCGTTCTTGGACCCAGCCGGTCCAGTCGGCGGGGGTGAGCTTGTTCGGGACGTTGAACGCGGGATGGTTCGGCTCCAAGAGGGAGATGGCGGCGTCTTCATCGGTGACGCGGGCGTCGTTGCCGCCGAGGGTGAGGGCGAAGGGGGCGAGGCGGTCGGTCTTAATGTCGCGGCCGGGGCGGTTGTATTGGGTGATGACGGTGCCGCCCTGCTCGACCCAGGCGAAGAGGCCGGCGAGATTGGCGGAGAGATTTTCGCGGGTGTTGAAGGCGCGGACGCCGGTCACGACGGCATCAAAGGCGGCGAGTTTTTCGGGAGTGAGGTCGGCGTCGGTGAGGGTGGTGACGGTGCAACCGAGTTGGGCGAGGGCGGCGGGGATGTCGTCGCCGGCGCCGGGGAGGAAGCCGATTTTTTTGGCGGTGACGGCGACGTCCAAGGCAACGGCGCGTTGGCGGGCGAGCGGTTGCAGGACTTGGGGCGGAATATGCGGGTAGTTCACTTCGTCGCGGGCGTGGCGGTAGGTGGCGGAGCCGATGATCGCGATGGCGCCGAGCGTGGCGGTCGAGGTGGAGGGAGGAGCGGTGACGGCGAAGGTAAGGCGGGATTTCGCGCCGACGGCAGCGAGGGTGAAGGGCTGTGCGGCGGGGGTGGCTTTCCAGCCGGCGGGGAGTTCGAGGGCGACGGAGCCGGTGCGGTCGGGGCGGTTGGCGGAGATTTCAACGTCGACGGAGCGGGTGGCGCCGGGGGTGAGGACGGTGACATCGGAGGTGAACGTGAGCGAGACGGGCGGGACGACGTCGAGGCGGCGGCGTTTTGCCGTGGGACCCGAGCCGGAGACGCAGCGGGGTTCGTCGGCGAGGGTGAGTTGTTGGCCGGCGATTTCAAAAATGTAGGAGAACGAGAAGGCGGGCTTGTTCTCCGCGTCGCCGATGAGGGCGGGGTCGTCGACGCGGGCAAAGCCGGGACGGCCTTCGGCGCGGAGCCAAAAGGGGGTGGTGAGCGGAGTGGACGTGGGGATTTCGATTTTTGATTTTTGGATTTCGGTTTTCGATTGGACGGAGATTTCGGCGGTGAGGGTTTTGCCGGCGGAGTCGCGCGTGCTGAGCCAGCGGACGGGGACGGTGGAGCTTACGGTGTGGGTGAGGTCGAGGGTTTCGCCGGCGACGACGTCGGGGGTGGCGGATGTGGTTTGGACGGTGAGGCCGAGACAGGCGGTGAGGGCGCGGTCGAGTTGCGCGCGTTTGTCGGTGACGAGCGGATCAGCGGGGAGCGGGGCGAGGGCGGCGCGGAGGGCGAGCAGGGCGGGGACGTTGGCGGCGAGATTTTTTTGGTCGAAGGCGGACTCGGCAGCGGCGGCGAGGGYGTCGATTTTTTCGCCGGGGCCGGGGTAGCGAGCGGTCCAAGTGGTGGCGACGCCTTCAAAAAGGTCGGACTTGGTGGGTTCGCCGCCGAGGGGATAAAAGAGTTCGGTGCGGGGACCGCCGACGCCGGCGCCGCGGCCTTGGCCGAAGATGACGCCGCCGAGATTTTGGGTTTTGTGCTCGGCGAGGACGCGGAGGGAGAGGGTGGAGAGCGGGATGCCGAGGACAGGGTCGGAGCCGGCGGTGACGACGGAGATGGAATCGCCGGTGGGCGCGGAACGGCCGAAGGAGCCGTTTTGAAGGATGCGTTTTGGCTGCCAAGGCTTCAGGCCCTGGGCGAGTTGCTCGGGATAGGCCTTGGGGTCGCCGGCGAGTTTGAAGGCCTCGATGGAAAGGACGGAGGAGGCTGTGTGGTGGCCGTGAGTGCCGCCGGGTTGGGGCGAGAAACGGGTCAGAATAATGTCGGGTTGGAAGCGGCGGATGACGCGCACCATGTCGCCGATGACTTCGTCGCGGCCCCAGACGCGTTGGGTGTCGGCGTAGTCTTTGGAGAAACCGAAATCGAGGGCGCGGGAGAAAAATTGTTGGGCACCATCGAGGCGGCGGCCGGCGAGGAGTTCCTGGGTGCGGGCGACGCCGAGTTTGTCGCCAAGTTCCGGGCCGATGACGTTTTGACCACCGTCGCCGCGGGTGAGGGAGAGGTAGGCGGTGCGGTAGCCGCGGCCGCGGGAGAGCCAGGCGAGGAACTGGGTGTTTTCGTCGTCGGGATGGGCGGCAGTGTAAAGGACGGAGCCGAGTTCGCGGAATTGGCGCAGGTTGAGGAGGGCGGCGGGGATCGTGGTCGCGGCGGGAGCAGAAGGCGCGGCGGTTTGGCCGGCCAACGGGGTGAGGACGGCGAGGAGGAGAAGGGCCGCGAGGGCGGGAGGCGGGAGGCTCATGGAGTGGATTGCCTCACGCGGAGGACGCGGAGGTGGAGAGACGGAGGGAAGGAGAGACGGAGAGACGGGGGGACAGGGAAAGGGTTTTAGCGGGATGAAAAAGGCCCCGACTTTCCGGGTCGGGGCGTGGGAAACGAAGGGCGGGTCGGAGACCCTGCCCTCCTTGTTACTTGAGCGAGGCGATGAACTTTTGGTTGAGACCAGTGTATTCTTCGCCGATGGCTCCGCCGGCTTTTTGGGCGGCGGCGAGGGAGGCTTGGGCGGAGGCGAGGGCTCCGGCTTTGTCGCCGGCGGCGGCTTGAATGAGGCCTTTGCGATAGACGAGGTAGAAGGCGTCGGGTTGGGCGGCGATGGCGGCGTCCATCCAAGTGGCGGCTTTCTTCAGGTCGATCTTGTGGTCGAGGTAGAACATGGCGGCGGCGGCGTAGGGCTTTTTCGCGGCGTCGGAGGCCATGACGGCTTCGATCTTGGGCACGAGGGTGGCCACGAGGTCGACCTTGATGGCGACGGGCACGCGGACGTTGGCCCAGGAGAGGTTTAGGGTGGCGGATTCGTCGCGGAGATCGTTGAAGCTGATCTCAAGGGTCTCGACGGCGGCGGCGAGGGCGACGGGCTTAACGGTCACGCGGGCGACGTCGTTCTCCTGCTTGTAGGCGTAGGCGCCCCAACTGGAGGAGTCTTTATGGACGATGACGGTCCACTCCTTTTCGCCGGGAATGGTGAAGAGCTCGTAGGAGCCGGCGGGGACGGTGGCACCGCCGAAGTTCACGGCGGTGGAGAATTTGATCTTGGTGGCGGTGTTGGCGCCGGTGCGCCAGATTTTGCCAAAGGGGACGAGGGCGCCGAAGACGACGCGGCCCTTGGCGCCGGGGCGGCCGTAATTGAGTTCGATATCGGTGATGCCGACGCGTTGTTTGATGGAGGTCGCGGGGCTGGCGGCGGGGAATTCGAGCTTCGGCGCGGCGGGCGCGGCGGTTTGGGCGGTGAGGTTCGCGGTGAAGGCGAAGGCGAGCCCAAGCAGGGCGAGGGAGCGGGCGGGATTTGTTTTCATGGGAGAAGAAGAGCCGGAGGGTGGATGGAGGCGGGCGTTTGACGCAAGTGAGCGGAAGGAGTTTAGGGCGAGGGGAGTGCGTTGCGCGGGTGGAGCAGTGATGGATCGCCGCGTCGCTTCGCTCCTCGCGATGACAGGAGGGTCAGGTGAGGCCGGTGATCTCACCGTCGTCGGTGATGTCGATATGTTCGGCGGCGGGGACCTCCGGGAGGCCGGGCATCCGCAGAATCTCGCCGGCGATCGGCACGAGAAAACCTGCGCCGGCGGCGATCTCGATCTCGCGGACGACAAACGTGAAGCCACGCGGGCGGCCGAGCAGCGTGGGTTGGTCGCTGAAGGAGTATTGGGTCTTCGCGATGCAGATCGGCAGGCCGGTGAGGCCGAGCTCGGCGATGGTCTTAAGGTCGGTGCGGGCTTTGGGGCCGAACTCGACGCGGTCGGCGCCGTAGATGCGCGTGGCGACGGCGGTGATTTTTTCTTCGACGCTTTGCGTGAGTTCGTAGGCGAACTGCGGGGCGCGGGGGCGCGGAGATTTTTCGCAGGCGGCGACCAGCGCGCCGGCGGCGGCGAGCGCGCCCTCGCCGCCGAGACCGAAGTGGTCGCTCGGGACGGCGTGCACGCCGAACTCGGCGCAGAGTTGGACGACGAGGGCGAGTTCCTCGGCGGTGTCCATGGGGAATCGGTTGATGACGACGACGGGGGTGAGGCCGAAGACGCGGGCGTTCTCGAGGTGCTTTTGGAGATTGGCAAAACCGCGGCGGATGGCGTCGGGGTTGGCGGCGGAGAGTTCCTTGAGGGCGGTGCCGCCCTGGTATTTTAAGGCGCGGACGGTGGCGACGAGGGCGAGGGCATCGGGCCAGAGGCCGGCGGCGCGGCATTTGAGATCGAGGAATTTCTCACCGCCGAGATCGAAGCCGAAGCCGCATTCGGTGACGACGTAGTCGGCGAGGCTAAGGCCGAGACGGGTGGCGAGGACGGAGTTGGTGCCCTGGGCGATGTTGGCGAACGGGCCGCCGTGGAGAATGGCGGGGGTGCCCTCGTGCGTTTGGACGAGGTTGGGGACGATGGCGTCTTTGAGGAGCGCGGCCATGGCGCCGTGGATTTTGAGATCGCGGGCGTAGATGGGTTTTTTCTCGCGGGTGAAGCCGATGAAGATACCGCCCAGCCGGGCCTTGAGGTCGGCGCGGGACGAGGCAAGGCAAAGAATCGCCATGACCTCGGAAGCGGCGGTGATGTCGAAACCGGTCTCGCGGGGAACGCCGAAGCCTCGGCCGCCCAGGCCGACCATAATGCGGCGGAGGGAACGGTCGTTCATGTCGAAGACGCGCTTGGTGCGGACGGTCATCGGGTCGAGGCCGAGGACGTTTTTCTTGTTCTGGAGTTGGTTATCGACGCAGGCGGCGAGGAGGTTGTGGGCCTTTTCGATGGCGGCGAAATCGCCGTTAAAATGGAGGTTGATATCCGCGTGCGGGCCGACGCGGGCGCGGCCGCCGCCGGTGGCGCCGCCCTTGAGGCCGAAGACCGGGCCGAGGGAAGGCTCGCGGAGGACGGCGGCGGCGCGTTTGCCGAGCCGGGTAAGAGCGTCGCTGAGACCGATGGTGGTGGTGGTCTTGCCCTCGCCGGCGGGCGTGGGCGTGATGGCCGAGACGAGGATGAGGCGGGAGTTTTCCGCGCGCGCGGCGTCGATGCGGGCGAGGGGGAGCTTGGCCTTGAAGCGACCGTGGAGCTCGAGTTCGTCGGGGGTCAGGCCGAGCTTGGCGGCGATCTCCGTGATGGGGCGGAGGTTGGTTTTTTCGAAAGCGGAAATGGCGTCGAGGGCGGACATAGCGGAGGGATATTCGAGGGAGAAAAAACGGCAGCAAACCGAGCGTGCGCGGAGCTAAGCTTACGTCGAGTGCGGGTTGAAACGAATAAACGGGACAATTTTTTCGGCAAACGGGCTTTCGGACCGTGATGTGAGTTGCGCGGGGTGGGTAAGCTGCGCCATGGGTGAGGTTCAATCGATGACTATTTCGAATCGCTGGAGTGTGATCAGAAACGTGGTGATGGTGGGCGTCGCGGCGCTGCTCGGCGGGTGCACGACGGCGGTGGTGCGCGAGCCGGCGGCGGCGGTCGCTCCGGCCGAGCCCATCGCCCCGGTGAAGGTGACGCCGGGGGATGCGTTGGTTTTTATCTCGGGTGGAGGCACGCCGCTTTCTAACAACTACTCGCAGTATCTGCAGGCGCGGGGAGTGAATGACGGGTTGCGGGCGCGGTTTCCGAGTGAGGCGGTGTGGACGTTTTTCGGGGCAGGCAACCGCCCGGATCGCGCGGCGGTGTTCGGCGATACGCGGCGATTGTTCAAGGAGGATGGCTTGCTGGTGGAATCGTGGCTGCCGGGAGTTTTGGAGGGGAATCGGCCGGCGCGGCGGGTGGAGATATTTGCGGCGTTGAAAAACGAGATTCTCCCGCGGGTGGCGACGGGTGGGACGCTTTATCTAATCGTCGGCGACCATGGCGAACTCTCGCGGGGCGCAGAGAAGGAGAGCCAGATCACGCTCTGGCAGATGGCGCAGACGGCGGGCGCGAAAGGGACGGGAACGTGGCGGACAGATGCGAAGGAAGTGTTGACGGTGACGGAGCTGCGGGCGGCGTTGACGGCGGGATTGGGCGCGGGCCGGGTGGTTTTTTATTTTACCTGCTGTCACTCGGGCGGGTTTCACCACCTGGACGTGCCGCGTAGCGTGCCGGCAAATCCGGCGTGGTTTAACGGCTTCCAGCCCGTGGAGTGTGCCGACTGGAGCGCGCAAGTCGCGCCGGCGCGGATGGCGGGGTTCACGGCGACGACGGAGGATTCGCTCGCGGCGGGGTGCGTGCCCGATCCCGATCCGGAGAAATGGCGCGGGCAGGAACGGCACTTTCCCGAGGCCCTGTTTGGCGTCGATTTAATGACGGGGAAGAAAAAGGGCGGGGCGTTGCCCAGTTTTGCGGCGGCGCACGAAGCGGCGGTGTTGGTGAACCGCACGATCGACAAGCCTTCGAGCACGGCGGAGATGTGGCTCGAACGGTATGCGACGCTGATCGAGACCGTCGTCAAAGACAGCCCGGCGCTGACGTCGAAAGCGCGGGCGGCGGCGGAGCGCTACGAACGCATCATGGAGGGCGAGATGACGGGAGTTTCCGACGCGAAATGGCTGGAGACGGAGCGGCGCTACGCCCGGTTTGTGGAGGCGTTGGCGGAGCAGAATTTTTCGAACGCGGTTTTATTAGGCGGCGGGACGCGGGCGCAGTTGGAGGCGGCGATCGGGACGAAACCGGGCAATGCCGGCGGTGGTGGGGCGCGGCGGCGGGGTGCGCCGGAAGAGACGAAAAAACTGTGGACCGAGACGATTCGGCCCGCGTGGAAAGCGGCCTTACAGGCAGGGACGGTCAAAGGCGTGCCGAAGGAGGCGCGGGCGTTTGAGCTGCACCTGATCGGGCTGGAGGAAAAGAATCCGTCGCGGATTTTTCTGCCGGGCGACCGCAACGCGGTGCGGAACGAACTTTTTTGGCAGTCGAGCTCGGCGATCCCGGCGACGGCGGACGTGAAGAAGGCCGCGGTGTTGGGGCAGTGGGAGGCGGGGCGGCGCGCGGCGGTCTTGGCGTGGGCGCGAACGGTGACCGATGAGAAAGTGAAGGCGGCGGCGGTTAAATGGGCCGGACCGGTGCGGGCGGCACCGGCGGCGTCCACGACGTCAACTGCGCCGCGCGCGGCGATTCCTAGATTGGCGCAAGGCGAGCGGAAAGAGGCGCTGCAGCGGGCGTTGTTTTACCGGCGCGTACTGGGCGCGTGGGCGTTTCTCATCGCGGTGGACGAAAGCGGCGCGCTGGAACGGCTGGCGGCGTTGCAAGCGCTGGAGGAAACGCCGCTGCCGGTGGTCAAAAGCTGAGCGTTCCGAGCGGAGAGCTAAGAGAGAAAGAGAGCTAAGAGAGAAAGAGAGCGGGAAAGCTACTCCGGGAAACCGGCTTTCGACAGAGTCGGGAAGAGGCGCAGGGCGTTTTTGTAGTAGAGTTTTTTCAGGACGGCGTCGTCGAGATCGAGGCCGTAGAGTTTCCAGATGCCGTGGTATTTGCGGATGGGGTCGACGTATTCGTCGTCGGTTTCCAGGAGGCGGAAGTAGACGTGGTATTCGGAAACGTTGTAGGTGTCTTTGCCGAAGAGGACGCGGTCTTGGTATTTTGTGAGAAAGCGTTTGGCGGCGCGGGGCTGGCGGCCGAGGTCGCTGGTGATGGCGCCGATCTCGGTGTAGACGTTGGGCAGGCGGTCGAGGAGTGCGCCGAGGCGGTCGAGGTCGTTGGCCAGCCAGCCGAAGTGGGCGTTGATGAAGATCGTCTGCGGGTGGCGGGCGAAGAGGCTGTGCTGCTCGGCGATCAACTGGTCCCACGTGAAGTTGGTCTGCTCGGATTGGTTGCGGTTGGCGCGGAGTTTGAGCTCGAGCCAGCGCTCGTTGTCTTTGTCCATCGGCTGGAAGAGGCCGGCGGGGTCGGCGGTGTGGATGAGCACGGGGATCTTGTACTTGGCGCACACAGCCCAGACGCCGTCGAAGCGCGGGTCGTCGACTTTGATGCGCTGGCTCTGGCCGTCTTTGAGCATCATCCCGAGGTGCTTCCAGACCTTGAGCCCAACGGCGCCGGCTTTGATGTCGGCTTCGACCTGGGCGGCGGCGCGGGTGGGATAGTCGGGGTCGTCGAGGCCGGCGTAGTCGATGTTGGTCATGACGGCGAAGCGGCCGGGGGCGGCGGCTTGCATCGCAGCGTTGGCGTTGGCGACCCATTTGCCGTGGCCGCCGCCGACGGGCGAGTTGACGAGCGCGCCCATGTTGAGGCCGTCCATATCGGCGATGAGCCGCTTGATTCTATCTGGGGTGACGTCGCGGTGGTGGGTGTGGATGTCGATGAACGGAAATTTGGCGCGGGTGGGTTTGTGCTCGGGGACGCGGAGGGTCGACTTGGGGTTGAATTCCTCGATCGAAATGGACTGGGCGACGGCCAGCGGGGCGAGCGCGGCGGCGAGGGCGAGCGAAAGGTAGTGGCGCATAAAAAATGAGTGGGAGCAGCGGTCGGGTGAACGGCGGGAGTTTGAGCATCAGCGACTACGGCGGGAGGGCGACCGAGGTCAAACCGTCGCGGAAAAATGCTCCCTGCTTGCGGTCGCGGGCCGACCGGCGCAGCTATTGGCGGCATGAAAACTCGTCACCGGTGGTTGTTTTCCGCGGTCCTCGTTCAGATAGCTTGGTTGGGAGGGCCGGTTACGGCGCAGGGCGCGGAGGGGCGCCAGCCGGGATTTAATTACGACGAGGCCAAGGTGCCGGTCTATACGTTGCCCGACGTCTTGACCGGGCTCGATGGCGTGAAGGTCAACAACGTGAAGACCTGGCAGACCCGACGCCGGCCCGAGTTGCTTGGATTGTTTGTGGACCAGATGTATGGACGGACGCCGACCGGTGAGGTGGCGGTGAGAGTCGAGCAGGTGCGGGAGGAGCGAGCGCTGGACGGACTCGCGCGGCGGAAGCAACTGCGGCTGGTATTTGACGGCAACGGGGTGACGCGATACGTGGACGTGTTGATGTATCTGCCCGCAAAGGCGCGCGGACCGGTGCCGGCGTTTGTCGGGCTCAACTTTAACGGTAATCACACGGTGCACTCTGATCCGGGCATCTCGTTACCGACGACGTGGGTGCGGGATGATCCGAAAAAAGGCGTGGTGGGAAACCGCGCCACGGACCGGACGCGGGGAGATCAGGCCGTACGCTGGCAGGTCGAGAAGGTGGTTGGCCGGGGCTACGCGGTGGTGACGGCCTACTACGGCGATATTTTTCCCGACCGGGCGGATGGACGGCGCGACTCGGTGACCGCGTTGTTTCCCGGGGAGCCGGGCGCGTCGGATTGGAACGCGGTCGGGGCGTGGGCGTGGGGCCTGAGCCGGATCGCGGACTATTTGATCGGCGCCGGCGACATCGATGCGCGGCGAATCGCGGTGCACGGCCACTCGCGGCTGGGCAAAGCGGCGCTCTGGGCGGGAGCGCAGGACGAGCGGTTCGCGCTCGTGATTTCCAACGATTCGGGCGAAGGCGGGGCGGCGTTGGCCCGGCGCGGGTTTGGCGAGACGACGAAGCGAATCAACACGGTTTTCCCCCATTGGTTCAGCGGGGCGTTCAAGGCCTACAACGACCGCGAGGCGGCCCTGCCGTTTGACCAACATGCGTTGCTGGCGTTGGTCGCGCCGCGGCCGCTTTACGTGGCCAGCGCCACCGAAGACCAATGGGCCGATCCCAGAGGGGAGTATCTGGCGGCGCACCATGCGGGACCGGTGTATGCTTTGTTTGAAAAAATCGGGGTGGGCGGCGCCGAATCGCCGGCCCCCGACCGGCCGGTGGGAGACGTCGTGGGCTATCATCTGCGCACGGGCGGGCACGACATCACGGACTACGATTGGGCCCGTTACCTCGATTTTGCCGACCGGCATATTTCAAAACGCTGAAGCCGGCCGGGGCGTTGCCGGTATCGGCGCGTGGTCCAGGCGCGATGGAAAATTTCCCCGCGGGTTACCGGCGTTCGGCGGGCGAACCGGAGGCGCGCGTCGAGCCTTGGGCCGCGAAAGAAAACGCCGTGAGTTGGGGACGGGTCCGCCGCCGGCTACCGCGATCTACCGGCACTCGTCGCGATCGGGCGAGAGCCGCAGCTCGGTGGCCGCGTTGCCCCGGGAGCGGATGGCGGACATCGCGGCGGAGCGTTTTCGTTTGGTGAAAATGTCGGCCACGGGTCGAAGCGTGTGACGGGGCGGCGCGTTGACAACCCATGACCTATGGAAAACCTAGAGGTATGCCCACGTTGTCGTTCCATGCCACCGAACCGTTGTCACGCCGCCTGCGCCATCGGGCCAAAGCCGCGAAGCTGCCGCTTTCAGCTTACCTCGCCGAAACCGTCGAGCGTGGACTGGCTTTTGAACCGCCCAAGGTGGCGCTCGGGGCTCTGGCCGGCACGGCAAAGCTGGCGGCCGGCTACGATCCGTCGGCTCCCGTCATTCCGGCTAACGAGTGGGCGCGATGAGTCGCGGGCCCCGTCTCGTTCTGGATACCCACGCGGCTCTCTGGGCGCAACTGGACGTCAAGCGGTTGGGGCGTAACGCGCGAACGGCGCTGGCCGGGCTGCCGCCGTCCGCGCTGGCGGTGTGCGACGTGACGCTCACCGAGGTGGCGCGGCTGCTGCGAGAGGGCCTGATTGTGCCCGCGGCCGTTGGGCCCGGAGCGTGGCTGGATGCGTTTGGTCTTTGTTTTGCCGTGCTGCCGGTGACGACGCGGGTGGCTTGGACGGCCGCAGCCTTCGAGTGGTCGCACCGCGATCCCTGCGACCGGCACATTTTGGCGACAGCGCTCGTGCACGGGCTGCCGCTGGTGACGGTCGATCCGGTGATCGCCGCCTTTGCGCCGCAGGTGGGCGTGGAGATTGTCTGGTGACCTGCCGGAGCTTGATCTGAAAGGTATCGTCAAACGCCGAGTAGTAAACCTGCAGGGCGCGGCTCATGCGCGGCCTTATCTGCGGATTCTTGGCCGGGTGCCGTGGGCCATTTCGCGTTCCGAGCTTTCGATGGCCGCCTTGAATTCCGGAGTGAGCTCCAGCCGGTCTTCGAGTTGCTGATCGAGCCTTTCGGGGGCTCAGGGGGTGCGGGGGGTTAGGCGGACGTGTTGGATCTTCGGCGTGGCCTCGGGGGTGAGCGTGAAGAAGACGTCGATGAGGCCGGTTTCGCCGGTGAGGGTGAAGGTGCCGCGGAGGGCGTTTTCGGGAATCATCGGGCCGGTGGCGGTGAGGCGGCCGGCGGCGGCGAGGGTCGTGCGGGTGTGGGCGATCCAGGACTCGCGGGAGCGGTCGAGATAGAAGTTTTCGGCGAGCACGGCGGCGCTCAGCGCGGAGTCCCAGCCGGATTCGATGAGGGCGATGAGGGCGCGTTGGCGGGTGAGCAGGATGTCGTCCGGCGGAGTGGCGCGGGCGGGGAGGGCGGCTTTTTCGAGGAGGAGGGCGACGGCTTTCGCGTTGGCGTTGGCCATGGGCGCGTAGGTGCGGTTGGCGAAGGAAATGATCGCGAGGTTGAGCGCGGGATAGAAGCGGAAGTTGCTGCCGTAGCCGGGGAGACCGCCGCTGTGCCCGAGGTTGACGAGGCCGGCGGTGTCGCTGTTCCAGCGCAGGCCGTGCGCGTAGGCGGTGGCGTTGGCGCGGGGTGTGCCGGAGGCGGGCCGTGCGTCGGCCACGGCGGCGACGATGGCGGGTTGGTGAAACTCGCGGAGGGTGGCGCGGCGGACGGGGCCGGAGTCGGCGTCGTCGCGCGGCGGGTAGGCCGAGAGGTGAAAGGCGGTGTAGCGGGCGAAGTCGGCGAGGGTCGTGATGAGGCCGCCCATCGCGCCGTAGGCGCCGTCGCGCAGGAGCGGCTCGGGTTGCCAGGCGTTGTCTTCCCAACGGTAGCCGAGCGCGAGCTTGCCGGGGGGCACGGCAGGATAGTCCCAGACGGTGTCGTTCATCCCGAGGGGTGCGAGGAGCTCGCGGGTGATGTAAGTCTGGTAGGGCTCGCCGGTGACGCGGGCGATGACGGCACCGAGGAGGGCGTAGCCGAGGTTGCTGTATTCGTAGGCGGTGCCGGGCGGACTCGAAAACGAAAGGCCAACGCGGATAAAGGTTTCGAAGGCCGCCGGGGTGATTGCGAGCTGGCGGTCGCCCCACGGGTCGTCCTGCGGGAGGCCGGCGGTCATGGTGAGGAGTTGCAGCAGCGTGATCGGGGCGGAGTCGGTCGTGGGCAACGCGATGGCGCGGAAGTCGGGGAGATGTTGGGTGAGCGGGTCGGTGAGGGCGAGGCGGCCGGCATCGCGGAGGCGGTAGATCGCGAGGGCGGTGAAGCTTTTCGTCATCGAGGCGATGCGGAAGCGGGTGTCGGTGGTAACGGGCGTTTTTTGGGCGACGTCGGCGAGGCCGAGCGCGGCGGAGTGGACGAGGCGACCGTCGAGCATGATGCCGTAGACGAGGCCGGGGAGGTTCTGCTCGGCGGCGGTGGCGGCGAAGAGGCGGTCGATTTCGTTAAGTGCGAAATTCCGGAGCGTCTCTTGGGTGAGGGCGGCAGCTGGAGTGGGGCCGATTGAGAGAGTGCTGACCAACGTGGCGGTCAGCAAAAGGGCGCGGAGGAGCATAGGAGCACGGTGCGGGCGCGGCAGGAGTGAGGCAAAGGGGAAAGGCGCGGATTTGGAGTGGCGTCGGCGTGGAGAACGGGGCTGAACTGCGGGAAACTTTTTTTAACGAACATGCGCTCAATTTTTGTCGGACTGGTTTTGTTTTCCGGAATCGCGGCGGCGCAGGACTACGATCTCGTGATCCGCGGCGGGCGGATCGTCGACGGCACGGGGCGCGCGGCGTATGCCGGCGACGTGGCGTTGCGGGACGGAAAAATCGCGGCGGTGGGCGTGGTTGCGGGCAAGGGACGCGATGAGATCGCCGCGGGCGGACGCGTGGTGGCGCCGGGGTTCATCGACGTGCACACGCATGCGGACGACATCGCGGACCTGCCGGTGGCGGAGAATTTCCTGCGGATGGGCGTGACGACCTTGATCGCGGGCAACTGCGGGAGTTCGACGACGGACGTGGGATTTTGGTTTTCGAATCTGCAGCGGGTGGGCGTGGCGGTGAACATGGCGACGCTGATCGGGCAGGGCAGCGTGCGCGCGCAGGTGATGGGCGGGAGTTTCATGCGGCCGGCGACCGACGACGAACGGGCGAAGATGCGCGCGCTGGTCGATCGCGGGATGGCCGAGGGCGCGGTGGGGCTGAGCACGGGGCTGATTTATTTGCCGGGCACGTTTACGCCGACGGCGGAGCTGGTCGAGCTGGCCAAGGTGGTGGCCGGGCACGGCGGGATTTACGCGAGCCACATGCGCTATGAAAACGCGCGGATCACGGAGGCGTTGGACGAGGTGCTCACGGTGGCGCGCGGGGCGGGAATCCGGGCGCAGGTGTCGCACATCAAGTTGTCGAGCCCGGCGGCGTGGGGGCGGGCGGCGGAGATCGCGGCGTATCTCGCGAAGGCGCGGGCCGACGGGATCGACATCGCGCAGGACCAGTATGCCTATACGGCGTCGTCGACGAATATCTCGGCGCTGGTGGACGAGAAAGTGCGCGAAGGCGGCACGGCGGCGTTTGTGAAACGCATGGCCGATCCGGCGGTGAAGGCGGCGACGGTCGAGGAGATGAAGACCTCGCTGCGCAACGGCCGGCGGCCGGACTACGCCTACGCGGTGATCGCGAATTTCCGGCCAAACTCGAAGCTCAACGGCAAGACCGTGCCGGAGGCGGCGCGGCTCGTGCGCGGGAGCGACACACTCGACGACCAGATCGCGCTCGTGCTGGACCTGGTGGCGCAGGGCGGGGCGCAGGCGGTGTTTCACGGGATGGACGAGGACGACCTGCGGGCGTTCATGGTGTTGCCGTTGACGATGATCGCCTCGGATTCGGGCGTGCGGAAATTTGCCGAAGGTGTGCCGCATCCGAGGGGCTACGGGAACAACGCGCGCGTGCTCGGGCGATACGTGCGCGAGCTGAAATTGCTCACGTTGGAGGAGGCGGTGCGGAAGATGACGAAGCTGCCGGCGGAGACGTTTCGGCTGGGCGAGCGCGGGGAGTTGCGGGCGGGATTTGCCGGCGACGTGGTGATCTTCGATCCGCAGACGGTGGGCGATCCGGCGAACTTTGCGGAGCCGCACGCCTATGCGGCGGGCTTTTCCGAAGTGGTGGTGAACGGCGTGCCGGTGATCCGCGATGGGCAGCTGACGACGGCGCGCCCGGGGCGGCCAGTAAAGTTGGGCGGGAAGTAGGGGAGGGTTGAGAGCTGAGAGCAGGGAGTTCCGGACTTAGCGCGTGGGCGGTTTTTTGGGATCAAAGGGAGGCGCAGGCGGTGGGCGGATCTTCAGACGGCGCGAGGGCGCGTTAGGGCTTGCCGCTAGGTAGGTCGAAAAACATTTTTCGACAAAATGATGCTCGGTCACGACCCTCCGTGACCTCGCCGCTTGGCTCCCCAGCTCGCTCCTGACCGTGACGCGCGTCCCGCGTGAATTTATGAAATCGCGACGACTCGCCGGCGCGTCATTGGCTGCCGTCGCATTCTCCCGGCGTGGGCGCTGGTCCGCATTTGTGGCGTGGGCGCTCGCCCCGGTCCTCGCTGTGGCTTCGCCTGATTTCGTGCGCGACGTGCGCCCGATTCTCGAAGCGCACTGCTTCAAGTGTCATGGCCCTGAAAAACAAAAGAGCGGCTACCGCCTCGATGTGAAAGCCATCGCTTTAACCGGCGGCGACAGCGGCACGCCGAACATCGTGCCGCGGCTCAGCGCGACGAGCCCATTGGTGACGTTCATCACCGGCGAAGTGGAGGACATGAAGATGCCGCCCAAGGGCGAAGCACTCGCGCCGGCGGAAATCGCCACCCTCAAGGCGTGAATCGACTCGGGTGCGGCTTGGCCCGACTCCGCGAGCGCAGCCGTGGCCGACCCTCTTGATTGGTGGTCGCTCAAACCTGGAAAAACACCGAAGGCCGTTCTGAAGCAGCCCGTTTTCGTGCATTTTGATATCTGGGATATAAATGGTAAGTCGATGGAACCCAGCCAGACGCTGCCAAGCTTAAGGAAAGAAGAAACAACCCGAATACAGATATTGAGGGCAGCTGGCTACAGGAAGCAGCTGCTTAATCAGACGAATGCACGAAGAGCGTCAGTGGCCGCAGCAGGCTGTGGGCGGATCGGCGCGGTAGCGGGCGACGACGGGCCAGTCGGCGGGGGCGAGGTCGAAGGATGAGAGTTCGCGGGGCGTGACCCAGCGGAGAGCGAGGTGCTCGAGGGCGGCCGGTGCGGGGCTGCCGGGCGCGAGGTGGCAGACGAAGGGAAACATCTCGATGATGACGCGGGTGTAATCGTGGAGAAACGGCTCGAGCGTGCGGGTGATCGTGACGGTGCAACCGAGTTCCTCGGTGAGCTCGCGGACCAGAGCGGCGGCGGGGGTTTCGCCGGGATCGACTTTGCCGCCGGGAAATTCCCAGAGCAGGCCGAGGTGTTTGTGCGCGGGGCGTTGAGCGATGAGGATGCGGCCGGCGGTGTCTTCGAGCACGGCGCAGACGACGGGAACCGGCGCGCGGTCGGAGGGGGGGATCGAATCGGAAGGGGACGGAGAAGAAGAGGAGGATGTGATGCCCACGGAACACACGGAATACACGGAAGGTGCGGGCGGAAAAGGAGGAAAAGGGATGCCTCACGTGGAAGACGTGGAAGACGCGGAAAACGCGGAGGGCGAGGGCAGTCGTGAGGGAGAAGGGGAATGTTTAACCACGAAACACCCGAAAAACACGAAAGCCGGAGGCGGAGGGCTGCCCGGGGATTGCGCGAATGGCGCGAAACGGGAAGAGGCTCGAAGTGGCGTGCAACTTTTTGCGGGGTGCCGGGTTTTTGAGGCATGAAAACATTTCTAAAGGTCGTCTTGATTCTGATCGCGGCGGTGATCGTGGTGAAGCTGCTGCCGGCGCTGGTGTTGGTCGGCGGTTTGAGTCTCGGGGGGCTGGTGCTCTTGGGCGTGGGCCTGCTGGCGGTGGGCGGGCTATTGTGCGCGGTCGGTCTTTCGATCGGGGCGGCGGTGGTGATAGTCGGGTCGGTGGTGGCCCTCGTGCTTTCGCCGGTCTGGGTCCCGGTGCTGATCATCGTCGGCGTG
>NSIG01000090.1 GCA_002737275.1 Opitutia bacterium | reverse complement strand
TCAGGAGCGCGATGGGTTTCGGGCATTTTTGGGGGCGGGGTTTATCGACACGTTTCGCGAATTTGAAACGGGGCCCGGGCATTACAGTTGGTGGACGTATCGGGCGGGGGCGCGGGCGAACAATGTGGGTTGGCGCATCGATTATGTGATGGCCTCAGCGTCGCTACGGCCGCACCTGCAGCGGGCGTGGATCGAGCCGGAGGTGCTGGGCAGCGATCATTGCCCGGTGGGAGTAGAGTTGAAATTTTGAAGGAACGATTGAGCGTGTCGGCATGAAAAAGCTCCGATCATTTTTTCGTTGGATCGCAATTTGCGTTTTGGGACTGACGGCGTGGGTCGAGGAGCCGCTGAGAGCCGCGGAGGAGCGGTTCACGTTTGTGGCGATGGGCTGCATGCCTTACGGGGACGAGAATTTCGCCGCGTATGAACGGTTGCTCGCCGAGATCAACCGGCGGGGGCCTGCGTTTACGGTGCATTGCGGCGACACCAAGGGCGGCGGGGTGCCGCCGACGGAGGCGTTTCTCAAGCAGGTGCATGGTTGGTTTGATTCCTTGGAGGGTGCGGCGATTTATACGCCGGGCGACAATGAGTGGACGGACGTGCATCGCGCGAGCAACGGGAGCCAAGATCCGGCGGTGTGGTTGGCGAAGGTGCGGACCGAGTATTTTTCCGCGGAGCGCAGCATGGGGCGGGCGCCGATTCCGCTTGTGACGCAGCGGCGTGAGCGAGGGTTTGAGAAGTTCGTGGAGAACGCGCGGTGGACGCGGGGCGGCGTCGTGTTTGCGACGGTGCATGTCGTCGGCAGCAACAATAACAACTCGCCGGAGATTCCGGGCGCCGTCGCGGAGTTTCGTGAGCGCGAAGCGGCGAACGCGGCGTGGGTGCGGGCGACGTTTGCCGAGGCGAGGGCGACGGGCGCGGCGGGTGTGGCGTTCTTTTTTCAGGCGCAGCCGTTCGCGCAATCGGCCGGAATCGCCGGGCGGGTGTCGGGTTTTAGAAATTTTCTCGATGTGATGGAGGCGGAGGCGGTGGCGTGGAAGAAGCCGGTGCTGCTGGTGAACGCGGACGAGCATCGCTACCGGCTCGAGATCGGGATGCCGTTTGAAATGGGCGGCGAGGTGCGGGCGAACGTGACGCGGCTGGCAACCTTTGGCGCGGGCGACATCCACGCGGTGAAGGTCACGGTGGATGCGAGTTCGTCGCAGGTGTTTTTGTGCGGGCCGTTGTTGGTGCCGGGAAATGCGTTGCCGGTGCTGCCGCGAGCCAAGAAGGCGTCCGAAGCAAAATGAAAGCGGCGCAAAAAGCGGGGGTCGCGGCGGAGTTAAAGACGCTGATGTTGGCCGAGCCGAAGCTGACGCTGGCGGTGGCGGAGAGTCTGACGGCGGGAAACGTGCAGGCGCAGATCGCGGGTGTTTCCGGGGCGTCGGGTTATTTTCTCGGGGGCGTGACGGCCTATTCCATTGAAGAGAAAGTGCGCTTGCTCGGCGTGAATCGCGCGGGCGCGAAAAAAGTGAACTGTGTCTCGGCGCGGGTGGCCGAGGAAATGGCGCGGGGGGCGGCGGATCTTTTTGGCGCCGATCTGGCGGTGGCGACGACGGGGTATGCGGAGCCGAGTGCAGCGGACGGGGTAGCGTCGCCGATGGCGTGGTGGGCGATCGCGCACCGGCGGGGCGGGCGGAGGGTAAAGATTTTCAGCGGGCGCGTGGAGTGTCCGGGCGAGCGGCGGGTCGCCGTGCAGCAGATCGTCGCCGGAGCGGTGTTGGCGGAGCTGGTCGTCTATCTGCGGGAGCTGCGCGGGTAGGTGGGGGTGCGGAGCGGGATTCCCGGATGAAAATTGTGGGAGCGAGCTTCGGAAGCCCGATGGGGACATCGGGCTCCACCTCAGGTGAGGGAGTTTTGGAAGAACTCGATGACTTCGCCGCTGGGGCCTTCGCAGAAGAAGATGCGGATCGGCACGGGGGCGTGGGCGTTGGTGGTCACGATGGTGACGTCTTTGGGCTCCATCGTGATCTTGGCGCCGGTGGCGCGGACGAGCGCGGCGACCTCATCGAGGCGGGCGGTGCGAAGTGCAAAGTGGATCACCGCGCCGTTGGGCGCGGCGGCATAGGCGAGGTCTTCGAAAACTTCGAGGTAGTTGCCGTCGCCGGTGTTGAGCATGGCGGCGCGATTGGGGGCGGTGCGCCAGGTGATTTTTTCGGTGAAGCCGAGGGTGGCGCAGTAGAACGCTAGCGTGCGATCCCAGTCGCGGGTTTTGAGGCAGACGTGGTGGAAGCCGGAAATGAGTGCGCTCATGGGTGCGAGTTGAAGGCCGGACGTTTAAGTTGGAAGCAGAAACCGAGAAACGCGCGGACGTAATCCCGGTATTCGGGCGCAAAAAAGGGCGGGTCGGAGACCCGCCCTACGTTCGGAAGAGGCAGGCGTGTTTAGGGCGAGATGCTCTGGACGAGATTCATGAGGGGCTGAACTTCGGCGGGAGGCTGGACCCAGTTGCTGTAAAGTAGCTCGGGCAGGGTGTAGCGGGTGTTGTAGAGAATGGCGTTATCGTCGTCGTTGCGGGCGATGTAACCGGCTTTGACGGTGGCACCGGCGAAGACGCCGGCGGTTTTCGAGTAAACCAGCACCGGTGCGTCGATGACTTTGTAGTCGGGGTTGTTGGCTTCGGCGGCTTTAGGACCGATGACGGCTTTGGCGTCGACGCCGAGACGGAAGCGCTGCTTGAAGAGGAGACGGGCGGTTTGGTCGTCGGTCAGCACGTAGATGGTCTCGACGTCGTTGGCTCCGATTTGGAGACCGATGCTGGTCTCGCTGGCGCTGATGAGGACGGGGAGGCTCCAACGGCCGGTGGCCTGTTTAACCATAATCACGCCGTGGCCACTTTTGATGCCGAAGATGAGGCCGGCCTTGAACTGGTTGATGATCACGAGACCCTTGGCCTTGGCGAGAACGTTGGCTGGAATCGCGGTGCGGGGATCGCGTTGAAAGGATTGGAGAATTGCCTCGCAGGATTCGACTTTGGTGACGAGGTCGGCGCGCGAGGCCTTGGCAAAGGCGTGGGCGGGCGCGAGGGTAAAGAGCGCGGCGATGAGTAGAGGAAGGAGTTTTTTCACGGTGAAGAGCGAAGACTGCATAATTGAGGAACTAAGCATGACGGAGGGGGGTTGGAAAGCGCGGATTGGGCGGAGTTCCGGCCGAGTGCGAAGGCGGTAGCGATCACCCAAGCTCCGGCGCCGGGAGGACTCACTCTAGGCCCCGATTGGCGAGTTGGTCTTCGTCCCAGCCGAAGTAGTGGCCAAGCTCGTGGAGGTACGTGAGGCGGACTTCGTCGCGAAAGTAGCCGGGATCGCAATCGGCGTATTCCCAGAGGTTTTCGAGATAGAGCAGGATCTGCGGCGGGGCGGGTTGGTCGTGGGCGAGTTCGGTGCCGTGGGGGCTGCCGGTGAATAGGCCGAGGATGTCGGCGGGGAAACCCTCGGCGAGCAGGTCGGCGTGGGGCAGGGCCTCGTAGTGAACGGGCACGGCGGCGGCGAGTGGGCGCAACGGGGGCGGCAGGGAACGCTGCGTGGCGGTGACCGTGCCGGCGGCGAGGGTGGTGAGCTGGTCGAGGGTCATGGCGGACGCGGAAGGACGGTTAAGGCCGGAGCTCGGTGGCGAGGTCGAGTTTTTCGAACCGTTCGCCCAGCCACCAAAGGCCACCGGCGATCTCGGCGGCCAGAATGGCAAGCGCGAGTAACGTGGCGAGGACGACGGCGGCGGTCGGACCGATCAGCCACTGGGAGGCGAAAATCACGAGGGCGCAGCTTAGGACTGCGGGGAGTAGTGAAATCAAGATCACGAAGAATTGTCCGATCACAAAAATCAACCGTTGGCCCATCAGCTCGATGCCGCCGCCGCGGGTGCGCGTGGATTGAAACCACGCGGGGAAGAGCAAGGCGGCGGCGTTGGGAATGAGCAGTTGCAGCGTGCAAAGGGCGGGTATGACGGCGGCGGCGCAGAGCACGACGGTGAGGCGGAAGCCGGGGGTCAGCCAATTGACCGTCTCGGCGCGGGGCGCGAGAGCGAGCATCACGGCCAAAAGGGAGAGCCACAACAGCCCGGTGAGAATCGCGATGGGGGTGAGCAATTGTCCGAGCAGAATCTGCCAGCCGGTGAGCGGATAGGTTTTTAAGATATCGGAGTTGGGCAGATCGCTGCGCAGATCCTGCCGGGCGAGTTGGGGGCCGAGCAGCAGCGTATAGATCGCGAAAACCGCGGCAACGGTCGCGATGATGGCGGCGAAAGGAGCCTCGCCGCCGGCGCGGATGAGCCACGGCACACCGAGCATAATCGCGACGGCGCAGCCGGCCCAAACCCGCCAATGAAATAGGGCCCGGGTGCCGAGCAGATTCTTCCAAAGAAACGCCAATTCGGGCCGGCCGGGAACGCGGAGCGGGAAGGGCTCGCGCCGGGCTTTGACGGGGGCGGAGCCGAGGCGATAGTCGCCGGCTTGAAAACGCCCGACCCGAGCGGCGCGTTTTTCCGCGTGAGCCACGGAGGCCTCTTCGAAGGAAACCTCGAGCCGTGATACCCAAAAATAGTGGACGGCGAGCAACAACGCGGCGGGGCCCAGCGCGAAGAAAAAGGTGCGGAGATCGGCGGCGAGAAACGGGGCGAGTAGCAACTTGCCGGGGTAGAGCAGCCAGGAGAGCAACCCGGTGTCGATCGTGCGGGCGATGGCGCTAAAAAATGCGCCCGGACCGAAATCGCCGGTGGGAAACGCGGGGGCATTTTGCCAGATCGGAATCGCCGCGGCGACCACCAAGACGGCAAGACCGCCGAGGATCACGAGCCGACGGCGCCAGACGGAAATGCCGGCATCGAAGATCCGGTTGAGGGTGAGCGCGGCGCCGGTGAAGTGGAGATTTACGGCGGTAAGAACCAGCCACCAGCCGACGATGTGGGTGAGGACGTGGCCGCCCAAAAAACTCCAGCCGCGGGATAGCAGCGTGAAAAAAATCGCGGAGAGCAAAATGGGCAGCTGGGCTCCCAGCAGGCGGAAGTGGATGAGACGTCGCCGCGAAATCGGCGCGGGAAAGAGAAAGGCGACCTCGGCCTCGCTGAAAGTTAAGCCGGGTTTCTCCGAGGGTACGAGCCAAGTGAACAGCGCAATCAACACCAAGGCGAAGGCGCCGAAGACACTGAGCAGCGGCAACAGTTCGCTCGACGAAAGCGTAAAGGCCGCGGCCGCCGCCGAGCCCGCCGAAATCGAAGGCTGGCCCATGCCGCCGAAGGGCCGGGAAAAGATAAAATAAAAATACGCCACGCCCGCAGCCGCCCCGAGCAGGTATTTGGGTTGTCGAAGCCGGCGCAGGCGGGAGAGCAGGAGGTTCTTGAGCGACGTGAGCCGCAGATAGAGCAAGGCGCCGAGCATGAGCGGAAAGAGGCGGGAGCGGCGGTTTAGTTTTCCGAACCGCCGGTGGCGCGGATGAAAATCTCTTCGAGGCTGACGCCGTTCTCGCCGTGCGCAAATTGCGCGGAGATCTCCGCGAGCGAGCCATGGGCGATCTTCTCGCCCTTTTTAAGAATCAGCACGTGGGAGCAGACTTCTTCGAGCAAATGCAGCAAGTGCGAGCTGAGGACGATGGCAGCCCCGTCGCGCGCGCGGCGGAGGATGGAGTCCTTCATCCGGCGGATGCCGAGCGGATCGAGGCCGGTGAGCGGCTCGTCGAAAAACATCACGCGCGGGGAATGCAGGAGGCCGCAGGCAATGGCGAGTTTCTGCTTCATGCCGCGCGAAAGTTCGCCGGGGAGTTGGTCGGCTTTCTCCGCGATCTCCAGCTCCTCGAGCAACGGTTGCGCGAGCGCGGCGTGGTCGGCGACGCCGTAGATGCGGGCGACGAAATTGAGGTGCTGACGCACGGTGAGGTAATCGAAAAGCCGCGGTTCGTCGGGAAAGAAAGCGAGCAGGCGTTTGGCCGCGACGGGTTCGGCGGCGAGGTCGATGCCGCCGATGCGCACCGTGCCGCCGCTCGGCGGGATGATGCCGGCGAGGCTGCGCAGCGTGCTCGTCTTGCCGGCGCCGTTGGGCCCGACAAGGCCGAGGACCTCGCCCGGTTGCACGGTGAACGACAGATCACGCACCGCGGTGAAATTGCCGTAGCGCTTGGAGAGAGCCGAAACTTCGATCATGGCCGGCGACGGTGCGGGGCTTCGACCGACGCCGCAAGCCCGGCGCGGACGGCGCGTAACCCGAGGTAGCCCCCGACGTCTTGGGGCCATCGGACACACCGTCCGGCTTTAAACCTCAAAAAACTAATCATCATGAAATCGACCGTTAAACTCGTGTTCGCACTCGTTACCCTCGGCCTAGTGGCCGCCGCGCCGCTCGCGCCGGCGGCGGAAAAACCCGCCAAGACCGCGCCAGCGGGCAAGCGCGGCAAAGATGCCGTCGACGAGCACGCCAAGATGCTCACCGAGAAACTGAAACTCACCGCCGAGCAGCAGGAAAAGCTGGCAACGATCCGCAAAGAACAGGCCGCGGGAATGAAGGCCAATCGGGGCGACCGGGCCAAGCTGGCCGAGGCGGCGAAGACGGGCCGGGAGCAAGTCCGCGCGATGCTGACGCCTGAACAGCAGACCACGTTTGAATCGATCAAACCCGAAGGCCGTGAGGGCCGCGAAGGTAAGAAAGGGAAGAAGGGAAAGAAAGAAGGGGCTTCCTGAACGATCCGTTGAACCGATCTTTTGAACCGAATCTCGCTCTCAAATTTTCCAACGCTTAAAAAATCCTATCCGATGAAATCAATCTTCCGTTCCTTGATCGGAGTGCTCGCTCTCGGCGCTGCGCTCCTGCCCGCAACCTCGATGGCCCAAAATGGTCCGCCGCCGGCGGAGAAGCGCGGTGGTCCGGGCGGCGGGCGAATGGGATTCGAGCAAATGGTGGCCCGGCTCGATGAAGCCGTAACCCTGACCGCCGAGCAAAAGACGAAAGTCACCGCGATCTACCAAGAACAGATGACGGCGATGCAGGCGATTCCCCAAGAGGAGCGCCGGGAAAAGATGCGCGAAGCGATGGCGGCGACGCGGGAGAAAATCCGCGCGTTGCTCACGCCGGAGCAGGCCAAGAAATTTGATGATATGCCGGCTCCGGGGCGGGGCGGCCCCGGCGGGCCGGGCGGCGAGAAAAAGAAGAAACAGAACTGATCACCGCAATCTGCGGGGAAGCCGTCGTCTGCCTTTTAGCGGACGGCGGTTTTTTCTTTTCGACTCGGCGGGGGCGGTGGGGCCGCCCAAGGTGCGGAGATGGCGGCGCAAAAAAGCATCGTGGTGGTGGGTGGCGGGGCGGCAGGTTTTTTCGCGGCCATCACGGCGGCGGAGACGTTGCGGACCGACGCGGCCGAGGGGCGAGGCGCGGGCGGCACGGTGACGTTATATGAAGCGACGGCGCATCTTTTGGCGAAGGTGCGGATCTCGGGCGGTGGGCGGTGCAATGTGACGCACGCGTGTTTCGAACCGCGCGAGCTGGTCAAAAAATATCCGCGCGGCGGGCGCGAGTTGATCGGGGCATTTTCGCGGTTTCAGCCGCGGGACACGGTGGCGTGGTTCGCGGCGCGGGGGGTGGAGCTGAAAACGGAAAGCGACGGACGGATGTTTCCAGTGACGGATGATTCGGCGACGATTGTGGCGTGCTTACTGAAAGCGGCGGCGGAGGCGGGCGTGCGGGTGGTGACGGGGGTGGGCGTGAGAAGTTTAAGCAAGGACACGGCGGGCTTTGAGATTGAACTCACGACCGGCGAAACGGTGGAGGCGGATCGCGTGCTGATCGCGACCGGTGGAAACAAATCATCGGCGGGGTTGGCGGTGGCGCGGGCGTTGGGGCACGAGATCGAGCCGGCGGTGCCGTCGTTGTTCACATTCAACATCGCGAAGGATGCGCGGTTGGAGGGGCTGGCGGGCGTGGCGGTCGAACGCGTAGAGACGAGCGTGCGCGGCATGAAGTTGAAGGAGCGCGGACCCTTGCTGGTGACGCACTGGGGTGTGAGCGGCCCGGGGATTTTGAAACTCTCGGCGTGGGGCGCGCGGGACCTCGCGGCGATGGATTATAACTTCACGCTCGGGGTGAATTTCGCGCCGGAGCACTCGCGGGAGACGCTGGTGAAGGAGTTGGCGGCGGCGCGGGAGAAAAATCTGAAGAAGCAAGTGACGACGTGGAGTCCGGTGGCGGGGGTGCCGCAGCGATTTTGGGAGCGCTTGGTGGTGGCGGCGGGAATTGGGGCGACCACGCCGTGGACGAATGTCGGCAATGCGGGGATCGCAGCGTTGGCGGCGCAGGTGGGCGCGGCGGAGTTTGCGGTGAGCGGGAAGAGCACGAACAAGGACGAGTTCGTGACGTGCGGAGGAGTGCGGCTGCGCGAAGTGGATTTTCGTACGATGGAGAGCCGGTTGTGTTCGGGGCTGCACTTTGCCGGCGAGGTGCTGGACATCGACGGGGTGACCGGCGGGTTTAATTTTCAGTCGGCGTGGACCACGGGATGGCTGGCGGGACGGGCGATGGCGGGGGTAGATGGAGTGTAATCAGTTTGAGCACAGCGAGAGCCCGGTGTTCATCGTTTCATATGAAGCACTTTAGGAAGCCTCTTGTGCTCGTCGTAATCGGTTTCACGGGGTTGCTGTTTTCGGCGGGCTGCGTGAGCCAGATTGTAATACCAACGTCACATCAGATTTGGACTTTTGTAGGCCGTCCGCTGGCGGACGCACCGAGCGCCTGCAAGCAGGCTGCCTACGACGGAAAGTCTAAAAACCAAACGGCGCTGGTATAAGGAGTGAGATGACGCGGCGCAACGAAGCGGAATTTAAAAAAGGCAAGATCACGCCGGCTCAGTACCGGCAGCAGCGGGATGAAATTGATCGCAATTTAAAGTGAGTGTCGTCGGCCTGAAATTCATGAGCACACCCCCTAAAAACTATTGGTTTCCGGCGAAGACGTTTGGCTGGGGCTGGGGCTTGCCGACGTGCTGGCAAGGTTGGGTGGTGACGGTGGCTTACGTCGTTTTGTTGGGGGGCGGGGCTTTTGTGCTCGAGCACTCGAAGCGGTTCGAGCCGTTTTTTGTTTTATACTCGTTGGCGCTGTCGGCGGTGTTGGTGGCGGTGTGTTGGTGGAAGGGCGAGCCGCCTCGGTGGCGGTGGGGCGGGGATGACGCGGCGGGCGGGAAAAAATAAGCGGCGCGTCTGAAGCGCGCGCGTCGGCTTGGCGCTTGCTGAGATTGGACACGGGATCTGTGATTCAAGCGCGTCCGCTTATGACTTCCTACTGGCAACTCCTGCAACTGATCCTGCCCGTCTTTGCGTTAATCGCCATCGGCGTGGTGGTGCGGCGGGTCCACTGGATTGAAGGGGAGGCGGAAGCGAGTCTCTTAAAGCTCGTCGTAAATGTCCTTTTTCCCTGCCTCATTTTCGAATCGATCACGGGGAACGCGGCGTTGCAGGACGCGAAGAATGTGTGGATGCCGCCATTGATGGGATTTGTGGTAACGGCGGGTGGATTTCTGTTGGGACGGGTGATCGGGAGGGCCGCGGGGCTCACGGTGGGCACGGGGCTCCGGACGTTTGCGCTCACCGTGGGTATCGCGAACTACGGTTACCTGCCGTTACCGATCATGGAGGGAATCTGGGGGCCGGAGAGCCGGGGTGTGCTGCTGGTGCACAATGTCGGGGTGGAAGCGGCGCTGTGGACCGTGGGGGTGCTCGTGTTGAACGGACTCTCGCCGCGCGACGGTTGGCGGAAGCTGATGAATCCGATCATGGTCACACTGGCGGTGGCGGTGGCGCTGAATCTCGCGGGGGCGGCGCCGCACCTGCCGAAGATTTTTACCGATCTGGTGCACGCGCTGGCGGTGTGTGCCATCCCGTTGGGGCTTTTGATGACGGGGGTGAGCCTCGCCAGCTATCTGGGTGATCTGCGGGCGTTGGTGCAGCCGAAAATCACGGTGCTTGCGGCGGTGGTCCGGCTGGGAATTTTCCCGGTATTGATTTTGGCGGCGGCGAAGTGGTTGCCGCTCTCAGTGGAATTGAAGCGCGTGCTGGTGGTGCAAGCGGCGATGCCGGCGGGGGTGATGCCGATCATCATCGCGCGGCATTACGGCGGACAGCCGCTGACGGCGGTGCAGATCGTACTCGGGACGACCATTTTGGCTTTGATCACGATTCCGCTCTGGCTGCGGCTGGGTTTGGCTTGGGTGGGAGTGTAGGGTGAGGCGGAGCCCACGCGACGCGGTGCGCAATGGCCGGTTGACCGGCGGCCGGGCGCAGCTCTCAGTTTGAGGGATCATGGACTGGCTCGCCGACCCGCAAATTTGGATTTCTTTCTTCACGCTGACGTTGCTCGAGATCGTTCTCGGCATCGACAATGTGATCTTCATCTCGATCCTCGCGGGCAAACTACCCGAGGCCGAACAGGCCAAAGCGCGGCAAATCGGGCTCGCGCTGGCGTTGATCACGCGGGTGCTGCTGCTGTTGAGCCTGACTTGGCTCATGGGGCTGACGAAGCCGCTCTTCACCCTGCCGGTCCTGAATCACGGGCTATCGGGGCGGGATTTGATTTTGTTGATCGGCGGGTTGTTCCTAATCGGGAAGAGCGTGCTCGAGGTGCACGAGAAACTCGAAGGCGCGGACGGTCAAGCGACGGCGGGGAAGAAGCGCGTCTCGTTTGCGGCGGTGATCGTGCAGATTTTGATTTTGGACGTCGTGTTCTCCTTGGACTCGGTGATCACGGCTGTGGGCATGGCGAACAATCTAGCGGTGATGGTCGCCGCGGTCGTCGTGGCGCTGGGGGTGATGTTGGTCTTTGCGGGAGCGATCAGCGATTTCGTGAACCGGCACCCGACGTTGAAGATGCTGGCTTTGAGTTTCTTGATTCTG
>NSIG01000089.1 GCA_002737275.1 Opitutia bacterium | reverse complement strand
ATCAGCGCGGCGAGGAGCAGCAGCGCGGCGATGGCGACGGGGCTGGCCGTGCGCGTATCGGTGAGGAACTTGCTGGGCCGTTTGGCCGTGGAGCCAACGGTGATGCTGGAGACTGAGAAGCTCACCCAAGCCGGATTCCGGTGCGCCTCGCAGTAGCCGCTGAGATAGCCGATGTTGGTCAGCACCACGATTGGTTGTCCGTAGCGGGCGGCGTTGGGCAGACCGCCGTAGATGCGCAGCTCCGGCCCGTCTGGTCGTGTAGGCAGTCCACGAGTGGCCGTGCGGTTCCGCTCGACCATCAGTGCCCAGATCACCGCCGAGATGAGCGCGGCGACCAGTAGCAGCGCGGCGATGGCGGCGATGATGGTTTGTTTGCGCGGCAAGTTGAAAGGGAGTGTTCAGTCCAACCCTAGCGGCTCGCGCAGGCGGCGCGGAAGGTCGTCACGGTTTGATTTTGAGTCCGGCGGCGGTGGCGAGCTTGCGCTGGTTGGCGTCGAACGTGAGGAATTCCTCCGCCTCCAGATGCAGGGCGGTGGCGACGTGGAGCACATCGAGGCTGCGGTGCCCGCCCGCCGCCGTGTGCCGCTTGGAGAGTTCTTCCGCGCGGCTGTGCACGTCCGGCCACTCCACCGCCGCCAGCACCACCGCGCCGGCATCGAGGTTGGCTTGCAGCTTCGCCAGCGCGCCGTTCGCAGTGGCTTGCGGGTAGCCCCGCGTCCTGTCCCGCGTGTGCAGCCAGACCTGAAAGCGGACGCTCTGGCGGAACTCGTAGAGCAGCAGGCTGGAAACGTGCAGGGCTTCTGGCATGGCCTTGAAGTGCGCAGCGGCGACCGGGGATTTGTCCTGCCGCACATACATGGCGCACAGGAAGGATGTGTCGGGGAAGGCAATCACCCTTCCTCGCCCTCCAACTCGGCCGCGCGCATCTCGGCGACTTCCTTGGCGGAGAAGACCCGGTCGCCCCAGGTGGCCTTTAACTGCGCCATGATGTCGGGCTTCACTAGCTTGCGCGCCGGGGCGGGCGCGACGGGCACGAGGCGGGCGAACAATTTCCCGGCTTTGGTGATGCCCACTTCCTCGCCGTTCTGAATCCACGCGGCGACGCGGGGGAACTGGTTCCGCAAGTCTCTGACAGTGGCGGTCTTCATCGTGATACCAGCGTGTCTCACGCAGTTGGGAATGTCAACGGGGCCCCGGGTGGCCCGGCGGGCTTGCGGCGGGCGCGCTGGGGGAGTTGGGGTGTCATGCGGCGGCGGCGATGGGAATGATGTTCGTGGCGGGCGAGGAGGGAAAGCATTGGAACCAAAGGCGAGCGTCGTCCTCGGCGACGAGTTCGCGGTAGTGCTTGAAAATCATGTATGGGCTGTTGCCGGCTTCAAGGCTGACTTCGGCGACGTTCTTGTTCAGGGCGAGGCGATAGGAGCAGAAGGAGTGGCGCAGGCCGTTGCGCCGCCACTGGAAAGGGGACGGCTGGCCGGCGTCCCGGCGGGCGCGGCTCACATCGGCCTTCACCGCCTGGCAGAACTTATTTTCCTCGGTGTAGAAGGCGATCCGCCCCTGGGCCTTGGCGTAGGGCTTGAGCCACGCCACGGCAGCGTCGCACAACGGCACGACGCGGCGGGCAGCGGTCTTGGCCTTGGTGGCGTCCACGGTGATGAGCTTGCGGTCGAGGTTAACATCGGACCAGTCGAGCCGGAGGATTTCCGCCGAGCGCAGGCCGGCAAAGGCCGCGATGACGAGCCAAGGGGTGAGCATGGGGCGGGTGTGGTCGAGCATCGCGCGGAGTTCGTCGGGGGTGAAGACCTCGGTTTTCGTCGGGGCGAGGTCGGGGAGTTCGACGCCTTCCATTTCTTCGAGGAGGTCGCGCGGGGCGTATTTCCGGCGCACGGCGAAGCGGAGCAGGGAGCGCACGAGTCGCCAGTAGTTGACCTGGGTGCGCGGCGTGCCGAGATGGTCGAAGAACAACTGCAACATGGGGCCGGTGATTTGCTGGACGGGGATTTGGAAGGCGGTGGCGAACTTGCGCAGGCGGCCGAGGTCGCCAAGGTAACGCTTGGACTTACCGGCCTTCGTCTTCACATCGAGGAATTCGGTGACGAGGTCGGAAATGAGGCGGGACTCGCGGATGGTCTTGTGCCGCGTGACGAACTCGCGGACGGCGTCGGCCAGCGTAGCCTTGAGGGTGGCGAGTTCCTTGGACGCGGCGACGTAGTCCTTGATGGCCGTGTCCAAGGGGAGGTCGGGATTCCAGCGGCGGAGGTCTTCGCAGGCTGTGAGGTAGATGTTTTGGTCGCGGCCCGTGAGCTTGAGCGCCTCGGTTTCGCCGTTGGCCAGACTCACCAAGGCGCGATTGGCAGCTTCCTTGGCGTTCGCCAAGTCCGAGAACTTCTTAAGCACGCGCTTTGCGCCCGCGTAGTAGGAGAGCACGAACTGCGGGTGCTGGCTGACTTGGACCTTCTCCCCGGTGAGAGAGTCGAGTCGGTAAATGCGGTTCCAAGCCGGGTAAAGGACGACCTTGACCGAGCCTTGTTTGAGCGTAACCGGGCGCGAGCCGAGAGGGTGGATGGGGGGAGAATCCAATCGGGACGGGCGGCGGGAAAGAGGCGTTTTCATGCGCCAAACTGTTCCGTATCTGCTCCGTCGTCAACCCAAATCACATTAAAAACCAATTAAAGTTGGTGGAGGCGGCGGGAATCGAACCCGCGTCCTCGGCAGAATTACCAGCCGCGACTACATGCTTATTCCAGGCATAATTGTCGGCTACGGGATAGCGCCTGAACTCGAAACCCGCTGCTTAGTCCGCATGAAATATTCTCGGCTGCTGGCGCGCGGTCCCCGCCCTCAACCATGCCTGCTAATGGCGTTCACTCGACGTAGCAGGTGTCTGCCGGTGAACGTCGCGGCTGTTTAGGCTGCGAGGGCCAACTCTTCGTTAGCTCTTATGTTTGGTTCGGTGATTAACGAGGCCAACGAACCGTCCTCGGCATGCCGCCTCTGGCGCATCTCCCAAGTCGAAACCAGTGCGCCCCCGGCCAACCTCCTCACTCTCACCTTCTCCCCTCGCGCCGTCAAGCCGCGCGCTTACTTCGCAAATCCCTGCACTTTCAGCCACACCGCCAGGTCCAGCGACCACGGGTGCAGCGCGGACACCGGCGTCTTCTCGGGGTCCCAGCCTTTCACTCCCAGGCCGATGCCGTGCGCGCCCTTTTGATACACGTGCAGGTCGAAGGGCACCCCGTTCCGCTGCAATGCGGCGGCGAACTCCATCGCGTTCTCCACCTTCACGCCCTTGTCCTCCCACGTGTGCCACACGAAGCACGGCGGCGTGCTCTTGGTGACTTGTAGCTCGTTCGACAACAGTTTCACCAACTCCTCGGACGGCTCTTTGCCGAGCAAATTGTTCTTCGACCCGTTGTGTGTGTGCGCACCCATCGAGATGACGGGATAACAAAGGATGCCCAAGTCCGGGCGGCTGCTGGCGCGCTCGATGGGGTCGGCGGCGTCGGCCTTGCCCATGTCAAAATGCGTCACCGCCGTCGAGGCCAGGTGCCCGCCGGCGCTGCTGCCCATCACGCCGATGCGTTTGGCGTCCAGCTTCCACTCTCCCGCGTTCGCGCGCACGTAACGCACCGCGCGGTTCACGTCGTTCATCATCGCCGGATGCCGGTAGCCGGCCGAGCCGAGGCGATATTTCAGCACGAAACCAGCGATGCCGTGCGCGTTCAGCCACAACGCGTAGTCCCGCCCCTCGTGCGACGCCAACCCGCCGTAGCCGCCGCCGGGACAAATCACGACTGAGGCGCCCGTGGCCTTGGCCGCCGCCGGGAAGAACGGCGTGAGTGTGGGAATGTCCTTCACCGGGTCCGTGCCCAGCGCGCCGGGCGTCGCCTTGGCCCAGAGTGGGAAGGCCTCCTTCGGTTGCGCGAGGAGCGGGGTGGCGGCGGTGAGCACGAAGGCGGTGAGGGCAAGGAGTTTCATGGTGCGATTCAGCTTCGGAACTGGCGGTGAGGATAGCGGGCGGAGGAAAGCGGGTTCAATTGGAATCCCGGTTTTCACCACTGACCCGCTCTGACCTGCACTCATGGGAAAAGGAGCTGCTCACCTGTGTGCCAAGAGATGGAACGGGAAGCACAGGAGGTGGAAGTTGTCCGTATTAACAATTTGACCCGCACGAGTGACGGCGTAGTGTCGCCGCAACAAGCCCTAACCAAATGGTTGCTTCCTGAACCACCAAAGCCCTGAAAGAATTTCCTATGAACTCACCCTCCGTTCCGCAGCCCTGCCCCGATTGCTCCGAAGTTGTCACGCCCACGAATGCGCTCGGACGGCGCAGCTTCATCCGCGCCGTGGCTGGGGGGGCGGTGGGAGTGGTGGGCGGTTCCTCTTTGCTGTCCACGGCTCTCGCGGCCGCGCCTGAAAAGCCGCGCGCGGCGAAACCGGCGGAAGGTCTCGTGCGGGAGCTGTTCGCGACGCTGACGCCCGAGCAGAAGCAGGCGATGGTCCTCCCGTGGGCCCACGGCACCGAGAAGGGCGGCACGCCGACGCGCCTCAAGACGCACAACGCAGCGCCGCTGGGCAAGAAGCTGGGCGAGCAGTTTACAAAGGCGCAACAGGACCTGATCCAGACGACCTTCAAGGCGATCCTTTCGGGCGAGGAGTCCTACGACCGGATCTCCCGCAAGGGGACGTGGGACAGTTCCGGTTCGTTCGCGGGCAACGGGGTGGCCATCTTCGGGGATCCGTCGGGCAAGGATCCCTTCTCGTGGGTGTTTGCCGGGCATCACCTGACGTTGCGCTGCGATGGCAACTCGCAGCCGAACGCCGCGTTCGGCGGACCGATGTATTACGGCCACGCTGCCAACGGTCACAGCGAGACGAATGTTTACAACTACCAGACCAAGCACGTGCAGAGCGTGTTTGATATGCTCAACGAGCAGCAGCGCAAGCAGGCCGTGGTGGTGGGCGATCCCGGCGACGGCGCGGCGGCGCTCAAGCCCCGTCTCGTGCAGCAACCCCAGCTCGGCGTCGGCTACGGGGATCTCGACGAGTCACAAAGAGGCCTCGTTGCGGGCGTCATGCGCACGCTGATCAGCCCGTTCCGCAAGGAGGACGGCGACGAGGTGATGCAGCTCATCAAGGCGAACGGCGGCATGGAGAAACTTCGTCTCGCCTTCTACAAGGAGAACGCGGAGAAGGGGAATGATCGATGGGACTACTGGCGCCTCGAAGGTCCGGGCTTCGTCTGGAACTACCGGGTCCTGCCGCACGTCCACTGCTTCGTGAACATTGTCGGTCAGGCGTAGCTT
The DNA here is from genome assembly GCA_002737275.1 of Opitutia bacterium. GTDB lineage: Bacteria > Verrucomicrobiota > Verrucomicrobiia > Opitutales > Opitutaceae > Tous-C4FEB. The sequence goes on along the minus strand of NSIG01000089.1, from coordinate 5,742 downwards.
GCCGGGACGCGGGCGATGCTGATCCGACCTCATGCTTTTCTCTTCGGCCTGTTGACCTGCGGTCTGGCGTCCACCAGCACGGGCGCAGACGACAAGCAGGTCGTGGCTCCGGACTTCAAGCGGGACGTGCTCCCCATCCTTGATGCGAAGTGCCTTCATTGCCACGGCGCTAAGCGCCGCGACGGCAAACTGGACATGCGTTCTCTGGAATCAATGCTCGTGGGAGGTGTGTCTGGCCCCGCGATCAAACCCGGGAATGCGCAGAAGAGCCTGTTGATCGAGCTGATTCATTACAAGGAGATGCCCCCGAAGAAAGAACCCGCCCCTGTCACAAACGAGGAACTCGCCCTGCTGCGAAAGTGGATTACCGCGATGCCCGCTCCAACGACACTTGCTCCGATCCGTTAAACCCATGAAAGCCATCGCCTGCATTGCCCTCCTTCTCGCCGTCCTGCCGTTTCGGGCAGCAGCCCAGACGAATGTGCCCGCCGGTTTTCGCGACCTTTTCAACGGCAAGGACCTCGCCGGCTGGGTGGATGTGAACACCAGCAAGGAGACATGGACGGTGCGGGACGGGTTGCTCGTGTGCACCGGCAAGCCCATCGGCGTGATGCGGTCGGAGAAGCAGTATGAGAACTTCATCCTGCACATCGAGTGGCGGCACATGCAGGCCGGCGGCAACTCCGGCGTGTTCATCTGGAGCGAGGGCGCGGTGCCGGCGGGACGTAATCTCCCCAAGGGCATGGAAGTGCAGATGCTCGAACTGCAATGGCCGATCCTGAACCCGGAGAAAGATGGCAAGCCGCGGCCGATCGGCTATGTCTCCGGTGAGTTGTTTGGGGCGAACGGATTGCAGACCACCCCCGACAATCCCCGCGGGAGCCGCAGCCAGTCAGTCGAACTACGTTGCAAGGGCAAGGGCGAGTGGAATACCTACGATGTCGTGGCCGTGGACGGCGTGGTGAAGCTGGCCATCAACGGAAAGTTCGTCAACGGCGTGAGCAAGGCGTCCGTGAAGAAGGGCTACCTTTGTCTGGAGTCCGAAGGATCGGAGATTCACTTCCGCAACATCCGCATCCTCGAACTGCCGCCTGGCAGCACCACGCCCGAGCAGATCGCGCCAGAGATCAAAAAGTAGCGCCGCACCGAAGAACCAACGAGCAGGCGAGCGGCGTCACGGCGTGTTCCGCATCGCCAGTCTCCCGAACTAGGAAGCCCGGCAGCATCGTGAATGCTCCCCTGCGACGCGCTCCAAAGAAAAAGCCCGCTCGGTCAGAGCGGGCTTTTCGAGAGAGGATGGACAGCGCGCTTACTTCGCGGCGTCGGCCTTGGGGGCCTCGACAGGCGCGGGGGTCTCGTTCTCCACAAACTCGATGATGGCCAACTGGGCGGCATCACCCCGGCGTTCGCCGAGCTTCAGAATGCGGGTGTAGCCCCCGTTGCGTGTCTTGAACAGCGGGGCGATCTTGTCGAACAGGATGTGAACCACGTCCTCATTCTCGCGCCACTTGGCGCGCAGCACTTTGCCTTTGACGGTGGGCGTGCCGATGAAGTGGGTGCGGGCATGCTGGCGCACACGCGCTGCCACGAGGCGGCGGCAGTGGACATTTTCAGCAATGAAGGCGGCCTTCTTCTTGTCGTCGGCAGTCGCAGCAGCCTCGACTGCGCGGTTGCCACGGCGTCCGAGGGTGACGAGCTTCTCGACCACGGGGCGCAGGACTTTCGCCTTTGCGAGCGTCGTGGTGATGCGTTTGGATTTTATGAGGCAGCACACCATGTTCGCGAGCATCGCATTGCGATGTTCGCCGGTGCGGCCCAGTTTGGCGGTTCGTTTAAGGTGGCGCATAGGTCAACCGGTTATCAGATGGCGGGCTTGTCCTCTTTCGGGGCATCCAGCAGCGACTGGTCAATGGGCATGCCCAGGCCGAGCCCGAGAGCCAGTAGCTTGTCCTTGATTTCCTGAAGGGACTTCTTGCCGAAGTTGCGATATTTGAGCATATCGCCCTCAGACTTCAAGGCGAGCTGGCCAACGGTGGTGATGTTGGCGTTGTTGAGGCAGTTCGCAGCACGGACGGAAAGCTCGATCTCGTTGACGCTCATGTTGAGGAGCTTCTTGAGCTTGCCCTGTTCTTCGTCCTGCTTGTTCTCGACCTCGGTGAACTGGACAGCGTTGCGGTCGTAGTTCACGAAGACATCGAGATGTTTCTGGAGGATGGCGCTGGCCTGGAGAAGCGCGTCGTCGGGCGTGATGCGCCCGTCGGTCCAAATCTCGACGACAAGGCGGTCGTAATCCGTGCGCTGGCCGACGCGGGCGGCCTCGACGGCATACTTCACGCGGGTGACAGGCGAGAAGATGGAGTCAATCGCGATGACGCCGATGGGTTGGTCGGTCTTCTTGTTCTCGTCGCCGGGGCAGAAGCCACGGCCGAGCTTCACTTCCAGCTCCATGACAAGCTTCTTCTTCTTGTCGAGAGTGCAGATGATCTGGTCAGGGTTGACGACGGAGACGTGCTGGTTCAGCTCGATGTCGCCGGCGGTAACCTCGCCCTCCTTGTTGACGCTGAGGATGAGCAGCTGGGGCTCGTGCGTGTCGGACTTGAGCTTAACCTTCTTGAGGTTCAGGACGATTTCGGTCACGTCCTCGACAACGCCGTCCACGATGGTGAACTCGTGCTGCGCGCCCTCGACCTTCACCGAGGTGACGGCTGCGCCCTCAAGGGAACCGAGGAGCAGGCGCCGGAGAGAGTTACCAATGGTGTGCCCGAAGCCGGTTTCAAAGGGCTCGGCACTGAACTTGGCGTAGTTGGGTGTTGCAGTGGAGTCTTCCCTCTGCAACCGCTTGGGCATTTCGAATCTAGCGAGACGGACTGGCATGGTGTGTTACTTTTTCTGCAATTTTAATCTGACCGACGGCGCTATTCCCGGCGCACACCGGCCCATGTAATTGCGTTTTGTCCCCGACCCGGGGACGGTGGTTTAGCGGGAATAAAATTCGACTACGGCCTGCTCGTTGGCGATGGGGTGGATTTCGTCACGTGACGGAACACGGAGGAGCGTGCCCTTGAAGGCGTCCTTGTTGAGCATGAGCCACTCAGGCACGGCCCGGGCGGTGGAGACCTCAAGGTTCTTTGTCGCAAGCTGGCGCGAGACGCTGGAGTCCTTCACCTCAATCACGTCATTCACCTTCACCGCGTAGGACGAGATGCTGACCTTGCGGCCGTTCACCTTGATGTGGCCGTGGCCAACCATCTGGCGCGCAGCGGCGCGGGTGTTGCCGAAGCCGAGGCCGAACACAAGGCTGTCGAGACGGGTCTCGAGAATCTGGAGCATCTGCTCACCTGTCACGCCACGGCGGCGCTTGGCCTTCTCATAGACATTGCGGAACTGCTTCTCCATGAGGCCGTAGAAATAACGGAGCTTCTGCTTCTCGATGAGGCCAAGGCCGTATTCCGTGGTCTTGCGGCGGGAACCTTTCGGGCCGTGGACGCCGGGAGGATAGTTGCGGCGTTCCAAATACTTCGAGGGGCCGAAAATCGGAATGCCGAAACGGCGACTGACGCGGACGCGGGGACCTGTGTAACGTGCCATGCGGAGTAGAGAGTTAGGAGTTGAGAGTTGAGAGTTACACGCGGCGCTTCTTGCGGGGACGGCAACCATTGTGCGGCACCGGGGTCACGTCCTTGATCGTGGATATTTCCAACCCGATGGCCTGAAGCGCGCGAATGGCAGACTCACGCCCTGAGCCGGGGCCGCTCACACGAATCTCGACCTCGCGGAGACCGTGGGACATCGCCTGACGCGCGGCGTCCTGCGCGACCTGCTGAGCTGCAAACGCGGTGCTCTTGCGGGAGCCTTTGAAGCCCACGCGCCCGGCGCTGGACCAACCGATGACGTTGCCCTGCATGTCCGTGATGGAGACGTTCGTGTTGTTGAACGTGGAAAGGATGTGCGCGATGCCGACCGCGATGTTCTTCGCGCCCTTCGCCTTAACAATCTTCTTGCCAGCGTTCTCGTCCGCGAGCAACTCCGCAGCGGTCGGCGCAGCGGCAGCGACAGCCCCACCCGCGGCAGCGGCCGGAGCAGCACCTGGAGCGGCGGGAGAGGCGGCGGCGGTGGCCTTCTTAGGTTTGGTCTCCGCGGCAGCCTCGGCGGTGGCGGGTTTCGCTTCTTTCTTCGGGGCGGGTTTCTTCTTTTCTTCGGCCATAGCAGTAAATAGTTTGAAAATCAGGCGGCTGCAGCAGGTTTAGCTGCGCGCTGGACACCAACGGTCCGGCGGGGACCTTTGCGCGTCCGCGCATTGGTTTGGGTGCGTTGTCCGCGAACGGGCATGCTCTTAAGATGGCGGACGCCGCGGTAGCACTTGATCGCCTGAAGGCGCTTCAAGTTCAAACCGAGCTCACGTCGGAGGTCGCCTTCCGTCACATACTTGCCGTCTTGGATCGCGTGGACGATCTGGGAAAGTTGTGCCTCGGTAAGGTTTTTTGCACGGATGGACGGATCAATCTGCGCCTTCTCAATGATCTCGAGCGCGTTGACGGGTCCGATGCCGTAGATGTAGCGCAGCGCGATATCAATGCGCTTGTCGCCGGGAATATCAACACCAAGTATGCGTGCCATAAAGTCTGTTGTTTAACCTTGCCGTTGCTTGTGCCGGGCATTGGTGCAAATCACGCGGATGACGCCCTTGCGCTTCACGATCTTGCAGTGCTCGCACATTTTTTTTACCGAAGCCCGAACTTTCATAGTTTGCTTTCGTTCAAAATCACCAGTCCGTGCGACAAATCGCCGGACGCCAGTTTTACCGTCACCGTCGCGCCCACTTTCACCCGTTCCACCAGCGGTGCCTGCCGGCGCGCCACGTGCCCGAGAAGCCGGTGACCGTTTGCGAGTTCGACCCGCAACAGACCGTGCGGCAGCGTTTCCACTACCGCGCCCTCAACGACGAAGGCAGATTCTCCGGGCATGTCAAAATTTCCGGCTCGGACTCAGTGATGAGCACCGTGTGCTCCATGTGCGCCGACGGCAACCCGTCCTGCGTCACCACTGTCCACTTATCACTCAAAATTTTTACCGCGGGCGAGCCGGCGTTTACCATCGGCTCGATGGCTATCGTCATGCCCGGCTTCAATTTCGCCGAATTCCTACCCGGCTCGACAAAGTTCGGCACTTGCGGCTCCTCGTGAACCGTGCGCCCAACTCCGTGACCTACAAACTCTCGAACTACGCTGAAGCCGTTTGCTTCAACATACGCCTGCACTGCGCGCGAAATATCCACGACACGGTTGCCGGCCAACGCGCAGGAAATTCCTTCATACAATGCCTGCGTCGTCACATCAATCAGTTTTTGTGCCAACAGGTTGCATCCGCCCACTGCCACGGTCTTTGCTGTGTCACCGATGTAGCCCTGATACCGCACCCCGACATCAAGGCTAATGATGTCGCCAAATTGTATGCGTCGCGGACCAGCGATGCCATGCACCACCTCGTCATTCACCGAGATGCAAATGTTGCACGGATACTTCCGGTAGCCGAGAAACGCACTGTCTGCGCCGTAATGCCGGATTCGAGACGCGGCGAAGTCATCCACTTCTTTCGTCGTCACGCCGGGCCGGATAAACGCGCTGGTTTCATTTAGGACCACCGAAGCTATCGCCCCGGCAGCCCTCATGATGTCCAACTCACGTTCTGTCTTGTAAAGAATCATTGCCGCAACATGACTTCAATCCGCGCCATTATTTTTTC
>NSIG01000088.1 GCA_002737275.1 Opitutia bacterium | reverse complement strand
GAGCAACCGCATCCGTGCCGGCGCGCAGCACGCGCGCAAACGATTCGAGATCGTTCGCCCCGCCCGGGAAACGGCACGCGGCCCCCACGATCGCGATGGGCGCGGAGCGCTCAGCGAGCTGGCTGCGGAGCGAACGGATTTGGCCGTAGGCTTCGCGCAGCAAACCGGCCATGTCGGGTGTCGTGCTCAACGGCGGGACGTGGGTTCGGTCCGAAGCGTGGCCAACTCGGCGGCGAGCAGTTGGGCCAGGTCGGCCTCGGAGAGTTTTTCGAGATCCGGCACGGCGTCGGTGCGCGCCGGAGGCAGCGCGGGGGCCGGCGCGGCCGAGGGCGTCGGCGTTTCCGTGGGCGCGGCGACGCCCGCCGCCAGCGCGCGGATGTTGGGGAAGTCCCACGTCAGCGTCGTCGGCAACTCCGTCTTCAGCCAGTCGCCCAACGCCACGGAAAGCTCGACCGCCGTGAGCGAGTCGATGCCGAAATCGGAAAACGGTTTCTGCGGATCGATCTGCGTGGCTGGCAGGACGAGGCGCGCGCCGATCCACGTGCGCAGCCAGGTTTCGATCTCGGCGGCACGCGCGATCGGTGCGTGGCCGTTGCTGCTGCCATTCGCGGCGGGCGGCGAAGCCGGCGTGAACGTGGTGGCGGCGGCGGAAACGGGAGCCGCAGTCGCGGCCGGCGTGCCGTTGGCCGGGGCGCGCCGCAGGAGTGGATCGAGCGCGTGTTCCTCGCCGGCGCACTGCTGCTCCACATCACCGATGGAGGCGCGATAGGCGTCGGCCAACGCGATGATTTCGGCGGACTTGAACGGCACCGCATGGTCCGCGATTGGTTGCGACAGGCGCGCGTAACTCTGCGCCAGCTCGTGGCGCAACCAGCGGCGGCCACGATTCAACGCCACGTCGTCCGTGGTGGGGTCCGCCTCGGTGACCGCCAGCCAGAGTGCATAAATGCCGAACTCGCCGAGCAGCTTGGACACCCGTTGCACGCCGAGCGGTTGCTCGGCCGGATCGCCCTGCACCAGGTGCTGCTTCTTCGCGACCTCGGCGGCGGCGAACACTTGGTCGGCGATGGCGGGGGCGCGGAGTTGCGTGCGGAGAAAATCGTCGAGCGGCCGGCTCTGGCTCGCAATGCGCGAGCCGAGAAACATCACCATGGTCTCGGTCGGTCCCTCGAAGATGCGCAGCAGCCGGCCGTCGCGATAAAGCTGGGGCACGAGGCTGGTCTCGATGTAGCCGCGTCCGCCGAACATTTGGATCAAATGATCAAGCGCAATTCCGAGCGATTCGGGGCCAACATATTTCACCAGCGCGAAAAATTCCTCTGGGATGTCGAGGCCCGCGTCATACCAGCCGCCAAACTGCGTGATCAGCGTGCGGTGCGCGGCGATGCGCATGATGTGGTCGCTGATGCGATCGCGGCTGATGACGTTGTCGAGCAGCCGGCCGGTGGACATCGGGCGATGCGCCGCGTAGCGCAGCATCAGCTGGACGCAGCGTTGCAGCGTGCCGAGGCTGACCGTGGAAATGAACAGCCGGCCGAACTTCATCGTCTCCTGCGCCACGAACATCCCCTGACCCGGCTGGCCGAGGATGTCCTCCGGCCCGACGCGCACGCCTTCCAGATGCACGGTGTTTTGCACCATGCCACGCATGCCCATCGTCAGCTCCTCGGTGCCCATCCGCAGGCCGGGCGCACCCTGCCGGAGGAGAAACGCCGTGATGCCACGATCGCTGCCGGCTTCGTCGCGCAAGTGCGCCGCGACGACAATCCAGCCGGCCCAAGTGCCCGTCCCGATCCATTTCTTGGAGCCGTGCAATCGCCAGCCGCCCGCGCCGTCGGGCGTCGCCGTCGAACCGATCGCCCGGGGATTCGAGCCGGCGCCCGGCTCGGTGAACGCGAACGCGACCAACTCGCGGCCCGACGCCAGTCGCGGCAGCACGTTGGCGTGCATCGCCGCGGTCCCGTAGTGCATGATCGGCCGCAGGCCGAGGGCGTTGTGCACGCCGATGAACGACGAAAGATTAATGTCGATCGCCCCCATCTGCACCGCCACGCGCAGCGTGTCGCGATACGTGAGACCGGCCCCGCCGATCGCCCGCGGCGCTTGGAGGCCGAGAATGCCCTGATTGCCAAAATCAAGGACGATGTAGGGCGGGATGCTGCGCCGCTCGTCCATCAGGCGGGAGTTGATGCGCGTGTCGGCATACTCGCGCAGCCACGCGATGATTTCATCGGCGCGGCTGCGGCTGGCGTGGTCGTGCCCCAACCCCGGGATCAGCGGGCCGGGCGGGGACGCCACATCATCGGAAGAATTGGCTGACGGCATAATTGATTCAGTCGCGGGCTCCGCGCGTTCGGCCTCGCGCCACAGGAAAACGCTCTCGAGCGTCCCGGACTGCAGTGCATCGCGCGCCGCGAAGCGTTGGAGCTTGCCGCTGGAGGTCTTGGGCAACGTCACCGGCCGGAGGAGCGCGATGGCGTGCACGGTCAGCTCGTGCTCCTCCATCACCGCGCGCCGAATCGCCGCGGCCACCTCTTCGCCAGCGAGCGATTTCAACGCCGTGCGCTGCACCTCGACCGCGAGGCCGAGCCGCTCGCCGCCGTCGAGCGTCAGCGCAAACGCCGAGCACGCGCCCGCCTGTAACGCCGGATGGCTGAGCTCGATCGTGCGCTCGATATCCTGCGGGTAATGATTTTTCCCGCGAATGATAATGACGTCCTTGATGCGGCCGGTGACGTAGAGTTCGCCCTCGCGCAAGAAGCCCAGATCGCCCGTCCGCAGCCACGGTCCACTGCCGTCCGCCAGGCTCGCGCGCATGACTTGCTCGGTCACATCTGGCTTGCCCCAGTAGGCGGGCGCAATGTGCGGGCCGCGCAGCCAGATTTCGCCGACCTGATTTTCTGCCAGCACCGTGGCAGTCGCCGGATCGACGATCCGCAAATCCTGGCCCTCCACGGAGACGCCGCAGCTCACGAGACGCATCCGCTGGCGGGATTTCTCGCTGGCCGGAGCGGGACGATGCGCCGCTAACGAATCGGCATCGACGTCAAGGCAGCGCACCCCCGCCCCGGCCGTGCCACCCGTCGCGAGCAGCGTGGACTCCGCCATGCCGTAGCAGGCATACAGCGCCCCGCGCCGCAGGCCACAACTAGCAAACGCCTCGGCAAACCGATCCAGCGCCCGCGCGTCGATCGGCTCCGATCCGCTGTAGATCAACTCGAGAGAACTCAGATCGAGCGTTGCCTTCTGTTCCGCCGTCACCACGCGGGCGCAGAGATCGAAGGCAAAGTTCGGTGCGCCGGTGGTGCGGGCGCGATACTGCGAAATCGCCGCCAACCAGCGGACGGGCCGCTGCAGGAAACTCACCGGCGACATCAACACCGTGCTCGTGCCGAGGTAGAGCGGCTGCAGCAGGTTCCCGATCAAACCCATGTCGTGGTAGATCGGCAGCCAGCTCACAAACGTCGATTGGTCGTGATAACCAAAGCGGCTCCGAATCATCCCCGAATTGGCCATGATGTTGCCATGCGTGATCACGACTCCACGCGGCGTGCCCGTAGAACCCGAACTGTATTGCAGCAACGCCACCGAGTCCGGCGTGAGCAACGGCGGCGTCCAGTCGTCTGGACTGGCCGCGTCCAACTCGTCGGTGCAAAGGAGCGTAAAGCCCCCGGCGCGCACCCCCAACCACGGCTCGATTTTTTGCCGAGCGTCACGGGTGGTCAAAATCGTGCGCACCTGCGCGTCGGCAAGGATCGCATCGATGCGCGGCATATGGCGGGCGTTGCGCGGCGGATAGGCCGCGATCGCCACATTGCCGGCGTAGAGACAGGCGAAAAACGAGACGACAAAGTCCAGCCCCGCTGGATACAGTAAAAGCAAGCTCTCCCCAGGCGCGGCCAGCGTGCGCAAGCGCACTGCGAGGGCGCGGGCTCGGGCATCAAGCACATCGTAAGTCAGGGTGTGCGCTCCCGTCTCGCCGTCGGGCAGAAACGTGACTGCAGGACGGCCGGCATGCTCACGCGCATGGCAATGCAGTTGCTCAACAAGGTTTTTGCTCGGAAGGTACAACACTTTCCCTTCTTAAAACCGAACTGCGGGCCGGAGCTACACAATTCAAGACCACCAAATTCAAGTTAACCGACTCCGTTACAAGGACGTTAAAAAAGGGGGAGGATCGGACCGCGACGGGCTCACTACGAGGGGATCGTCTCCGACTCGTAGACCTGGCTGTCTTTCACCCGGGTCGCGAGGTAGAGCAGGAACATCTCACGGTAATCATCGATGATGCAGCCCTTCACCGTCTCAAGTTCTGCGACGCCGTAGCGCGCTTTCAATTCGTCAAATGTGCCCAAGTATTTCTCGGGGCGCTGGCCATCGACGTAAGTCTTGAGATAAACCTTCCCGTATTTCCCGATGTTCGGCTTAAGAATACAGTATATTTTGAGCGGGTCGGACGCGATTACAGGAGCCGGGAGGGGCGCGACCAAGCTACGAACGGTTTTTTTCCCTCGGTCCAAGTGGCGGCGAAAAGCCGCCCGCGTGCGGTCAAAGTTAAAGTCGTCGACGGCGCCGCCGGCCGCGAAATGATCGCGAAACACCGCACCGATGGCGTAGGTCAACGCGGCGGACGCCAACGGCATCGACGCCGCCCCTAGCATGGTGCCGATGCCGGGCACCGCCTTAAGCGCGGCGGAAAACCCAATGGATGCGATCTCACGCGAAGCCACGCTTCCAAGGAAAGCCATGACGATCGATTTAGTTCGGTGTCGTGAAAAGGGAATGCCGAAATGCTCGGAAAGCGCCGCAAGCATTTGCACTTGCACCCCCGTCACCGCCGCCAAATCGGCCAGCGGCACCGGGATCAGGCCGGCACCGGCCGCCAGCAGCACATGCTGGCGGATGATCGCTTCGCTGCGGCTGGGGTCGGGTGCGGACATCAAACTATTTTCGTGCATTCTGTGAACAAAAGTGAAGAACTTAAATGTCGAAGGGCCGGGAATTCGCGCCCGACGATCCACCCGCAATGCGCATCACTTTTCTCAATCAAAAAGGCGGCGTAGGCAAATCGACCGCCAGCATTCTGCTCGGCGGCGTGCTTTCCACTGCTGGTTACGCCGTGGCCTTCGATGATCGCGACGAGCAAGGCTCGCTCACTTGGTGGGCGCGGGAAATCGGTCGGCTGCCGATCGTCGGTGACCACGTAATGAGCGACGTAATCATCTGCGACACTCCCGGGCGTCTCGATTTGAGCAGCGCCACCAACCGGCAATTTCTCCAGCCCATCGTCGCCGCCAGCGACCGCGTCGTGATCGTGTCGGAAAAGAGTGCATTCAGCCTTCACGCCACGAAACCGGCGATCGCTTTCGCCCGCGCGCACATCAAACCGGGCGCAAAAATCCTTCTGTTGTTCAACAAAGTCCGTGCCAACACCAAAGTCGGCCGGCAGAATGTCCGGGACCTACCGGAATTCGATGGCGTCGCGGTTCTAGACTCCTTCTTGGCCTTGGCCGCGCCCTACGAAAACGTGCAGACCGAGGGCATGTCCGCCGTCACCGGCCACTATCGCGAACAAGTGCTGAAACTCGCCCTCGAGATCCTCAAATGAAACCGGCTACCCGCAATCGCGCCCTCATCGAACAGTTGAAACATGAACGGGGGAAGATTTCCCCGGGGTCCCCAACGACGCCACCGGTGCTCGCGCCACCGCCGAGCACGGTGACCGCTCCAGCGCCCGTGATCGATCCTGCGGCCGCCCCAACCGATTCCGCTGCCGAGAACCCGCCCGCACCGCCGCCGGCCCTTCCGCATTCTCCGTCCCCCGCACCCGCGGAGTTCGCGTCCGTCTCCTCCGCGTCGTCGGCTGCAGATGGTGCGTGGCCCCCTCTACTCACTGCCCAACTGGGGGAGGGAAGGTGGACTCGCGCAGGCCTGCTCAACGCGTTGGCAGACGTTCTTCCTCCCGACTATCCGGCCATTTATTTTCGGGCCGAGGTAATCTGCAGTCGCGGTATTTACCGCAACGTGAAGCGCAGCCGCGACGGGACAGTGGTCCGTATTGAACATCCGCAAGGTGCGTGGGAATTCGCCCCCTATGCGACGAGCCGGGCAGTTCGCATTTGGCTCGCACACTTTTCCCGCCACCGGTCCGCTGATCCGCAACGAGCCGCCATTCGTATGTCTTGCGCCGACTTGGTGAAAAGTCTGACGAGCTTTGAGGACTTTCAGCGTGCCACGTGGACCAAAAAAATCGACCCCACGTCTTGGCATCTGATCAACACGTGAGGCCGAATGGCGCACCACGGTTCCGCTCGATCGCCCGACCGTCCTGCCGCGCGCGTGCGTTTCTATCTTTCTGAGACCCAAGCCGCCGCCGCACCCCCCCAACGGTCCGAGTGTCGGTTACCACATACTTCAACTCACCGCGACGTGCTTTTCGCAATGGTAGTTGGAGCGGTTGTGGTCGGGGCTGCACCCATGTCAGTGCGATGAAGGAGAAACACCCAACAAATCATTTTCACTGAGGCATCGTTTTTTCCCGGAGTATAGATAAGGGATGGGTGTCTAAAATTCCCGCGAGAAAAAACCGCTAGGAGTGTTCTTGCGGGAGTCCGGCGCCCCGTTGGACAACAACCGTTCGGAGCAGGCGCTCAAGATGGCGATCCTCCATCGCAAAAATAGCCTCCATCAACTACAAGCCGCTCAATGGCGCCCGGACCGGCGACCTGTTCATGAGCCTCATCCACAACTGTCGGCTCAATCGCGTGAACCCCTTCGCCTATCTGCTCGCCATCGCGACTCACGCCACCGACGTGAAGGCACGCCCCTCGGCTTGGCTGCCCTGGAACTACCCGCAGCAGTCGAAAAACCCGGCCGAACTCGACCACGATCCACTCGGTCTCCCCGCGTAGCTTCGTCCCCCGCCGACGCAACCTGCTGCCGCGTCATTGTCGATTTTGTCGCCGCGACCGTGGGCCGCGAAGATTCTTTCGCCTCACGCACGCTTGCCGAGGCTACACAATCCTCTGCCTTGGGTATTCTCTGCGTTTTTGCGCTGTCTCTGCGGTGTCAAAGGCTTGGGGCGACTGAACTGAAGGTTGCACCGCAGAGCCGGAACACCACGCAGAGGTCGGAGCAAGAATGCATCCATTTTTGCACCACGCTTGGCCCGGAGATTATTGGATTGGTGCCACTATCATTGAGAAAAAAGTGGTATCCGTTTTTAGGGAATAGTCCGCCGCAGAACAGCAGCTCAACCTTGGCGCTGCCCCCTGCTGACTCCGTGCGGCCACCGTTCATGGGCCGGTGTCATCGGGAAACGACGTCCGCCCGATCAGCTGCCCGGCGTTGGAAAATTGATCGTCTTGTCGGCGGTCGAGGTGCCGGCGATGCGGCGTTGCACGAAGACCGGGGTGCCAGAAGCGATCACGAATTCGTCGCGGTTGGGGGTGGCGTCGCCGACGCGTTGCCAGTGCCCGGCGGTGCTGTTGAAGAAAAAGCTGAACCACGTGGCACCGCTCCAGACGAGGAGGATATCGGCGTCAGCCGGATCGGCGGAGGAGCGCCAGCCAGCGGTGCGGTCGGAGGTTTGGAGCGCGAGCGCACCAAGGGTGACGTCGCCGGGCTGCATGGTGGCGAGAAACGTGAGCGCGTTTTCGGAGCGGGCGTGCACGGCGCGTTGCGGCGTGGCGAGCACCCGGCCGATGACGGCGAGGGTGAGCGGGGTCGCGCCGCGCCGCGTGAACATGAGCCCGCGGTCAGCGCGGAGGAGATAGTGGTTGCGCGTCGGGTCGGTGCTCACGTCGGTGTCGCGGGCCCAGCGGGACCACACCGTGTTATAGTAAAAGTTTATCCACGCGGCCCCGCCCCAGACTTGGACCAGATCCGCGCCGATGGGATCGCCGGCCCCTTGGACGACCAGCGTGTCGCCGACGGTGGTGGTGCCGAAAAACGTGGCGAGGGTGTCCCCGGGGACGATTTCAAAGGCGGTGCCGATCGCGAGGCCCAGCGTCGTGAGATCGACACCGTCATTGTCGAGCACGAGTTGCGTGGCGGTGTTGGCGGGAGCGATGATGCGGAACGAGCGCCCCGCGTGGGCACCGCTCGTGAGGCGCATGAAATACGGCGCGGCGGCGGCCGAGAACGCACCGGGCGTCCACACGGCAGCAGAGTTTTCGATGGCAGTCGCGCCGACGGCAGTGAGACGACCGACGGCACCCGGCTGGCTGGAGTGATCGGCGTCGAAGGGCACGGAGAACGAGCGCGTCTGGCCAGCAGGGATCGTCTGCACAAGATAACCGACGGGGCGCGTGGTGGTGCCCTGTGAAAAGGCAGACGGGGAGGCGGAGAGAACGAGAGATAGGGAGAAGAGGAGGCGGTGCATGGTTAGAGCGATTCAGATCGTTCGCGTAATCGTCTCGTTCTCTTTCGCCTAAACAATTGCCGGTGAGCGGAGGGAAAAGGAGAAAACGATTGAGGTGGAGCTCAGTTGCCGGAGTTGGAATACGTGCGCAGGAACAGCTCGATATCCGTCACACTCGCCACGAAACGATTGATCCCGTCCTGCTCCTTGTTGAGCAACGCGTAGGCTGGGATGACGAGTTTCCACCCGGTGTTCCAGACGCTGCGCCCGACCAAGCGAGAGCTGGTGAACTCGCTCGGAATAGTACTGTAGTAAAATGCCGGGTCACTGACCGGCCGGAATGCCTGGTGCTTGCGCGGGATCCAGGCCTGCTCGGCGAGCGTGCCATTGGCATTGAAGAACTGGGTGGAGGAGAAGGCCGTCGCCCCGAGGTTGAAGGGCAACGGAAGGGCTTGGTCCTTAACCCTCCAGCCGCGGACCAGACCCGTGTCGCCGAAGGCCGGGGCCGACATCAAGTCGGTGCCGGTAGGAATGAGGTAGATGTGGGGCGTCGCGCTGAGGGAATTCGGCGAGGTGGAATTGGGAGGGGCGGTCGTGCCGGAGTAGAACGCGTAGGGGTCCATGCCGATGTAGCCCCGGAAGACGACTCCGACGGAATAGATCTTGGTGGCGAAGTTGGTCGCGGAGAAAGCGTGGTCACCGCCAGCCAAGGGCAGGCCGAAGAAATTCAGGCCATGCGCAATGGTGGTGCTAAAGGGGATCACGATGCCGGGCACGGCACTGCCATCGGCCTTGGTGACGCTTCCCGCTGAGGCGAGGACATCGGGGTCAGCCAAAATATTGCTCATCACATGCTGCTCGAGGGTCTGCTGCCACGCGGCATTGCTGGCGGTCGCGTCGGTGAGGCGGAAGAGTTCGCGGCGGAGGGAGAAGACGGTGCCGTTCTCGTCGGGGCTGTTGATACCGAGGCGAGGCTTGGCGACCGCCCAGTCGGCCTGCAGGCGCGCCATGGTGCCAGCGAGGCCGGCGTCACCCAGCGTGCTGACGCTGGACTGGGGCAAGCCTCCGGTGAGGTCGCCGAGGGCGCGGGAGGCGACGATGCCGTGGAGCAAGGCTTGGCCGGCGGCGGAACCGAGCAGACCGGTCTCGTAGTCGTAGCTTTTCGCGGCGAGGTAGGTGTAGCGACTGGCGAGATCGAAGAGCGAGCGGTATTGCTCAAGGGCCTCGTTGCGGAAGGTGCGGAAGGTCAGATCTTTGGTCCGGTAGCCTTGGATGAGAGCGGCGGCGCGCTGGCGGAAGATGAGGCGTTCAGCTTGGATGGTGTCGCCCGCAGCCGAGATATTGCGCAGGTTTTCGTTGCAGCGCTGGAGGTTCGTGGCGAGCTGCACGATTTCGTAGCTGCCGGTGGAGAGTTCCCGCAGCAGCAATTCGTATTCGTAGATTTGCTGCTTCTGCTCGTAAGACATCTTAAGCTTTTCGACCGACTGGTCCAAATTCATCAAGAGTGATTCCATATTGGAACTTTGGTTATTCGCTTGGATCGAGTTCTCGGTTCCTAGGCCGCTGGACACGGCTTGGAGGATGGTGGAAGCAGTAAAGAGAACCCCGCGTAAGACGAAGGAGGGATCCCAAGATAAACCAATTTCTTGCGGAAACCATGAAACCGAAGCCGAGGTTACATTCGCGAGATTGGAGCGAATGGTCTCAGCCCATAAGGCATTGGCCATAAGTTCGTTTCGAGTATCCATAAGAACCTTATAGTCTGCGGCGTCTTTCGTGACCGCAGCGGTTACAGCCGCTTGCATTTTAAACATTTCATCTAAGAGGACGTGGCGTCGATTGAAGATCGCGTATTTGTTTTTCAGCTCCGCACTGGCCTTCTGGAGGGCCAGATTCGCCTGATAAGATTCCACGAGCGCCATCTGTAGCGTGCCCACAATGTAGCGGATGCCCGCATCGGCGCCGATGGACACATCGGCAAACTGCACGAAGCGATCAGGCTGGATCGTGATCGTCTTGGTTTCCATCCGGGTGTAAACACCGGTGATGTCGCTCGCACTCCATCCAGTAAAGTCTGCGACTCCAACGGGTTGGCGGACTGAGACCGCGATGGGCTTGGTGGTGTCGAAGTCCTTGGTGGGCCGGTCCACGATGAACCAATTGATGAAATCGGGGCCGGTGTAGCCTTGGGCGTAATTTTTGCCGGGGCCGATTTGCCCGGGATACGGGGTGCCATAGATATCGAGAAGCTGATTATTGTAGGCCCACTCCTGATCGAAGATGGCGGTGTTGTAGTCGTCCATTTGTGTTTCCTGATCGCGCAGCAGATGGCTCATCCGCGCGGCCTGGTCGAAGGCGCCCTTGGCGTTGAGCACGGCGCGCAGGGCACGTTCGTAGATTTGTTCGTAGTGGGACTTGCCTGCCTTCAGATCCGTGGACGAGATGTCGAAGGCAATGGCATCGGGGGTTAGACCGAGGGGATTGAGGTGGGCATTGGCGTTGTCGAGCCGGGTTTGGAATTCCGTCGCTAGCGCCGGAATTTCCCCCAATTCGAGGACGGTGGTGCGGTCGATGATTTGTATGCCGGTGTGGGTGGGTATGATGTCTTTGTCCGGTAGCAGCGCGTTGCCGACAATCCAGTTAAAGTAGGCTCCTTGCGTGGCCCGCACGGTCCAGTCTTCCATGC
>NSIG01000087.1 GCA_002737275.1 Opitutia bacterium | reverse complement strand
CGGGCGCTCAAAGAAGGTTTGGAGTTTCGGCGGCAGGCGAAGACGCTGCCGCCGGACCGGATTGGGGCGGTGAACAGCGTAGGCTTCGACAACCCGAGTGCGCGGCGGATGTGGTTTTTCAACCGCTACTCGAAGGGCACGCAGCGCGGGTATGGCGTTTCCGTGTCGGAACTGGACGCCGAGCGTCGTGAGACGACGCGGTTGGTGGCCGGGCAGGCGTGGTATGACGAAACCAAAGCCGGCTGGATGTTTAAGGACGGCCGTGAAATGACCTTCTCCACCGAGACCGGCGAACTGACGGCCTCGGTGCCATTTGAGGAGAAGTTCAAGGCCAGTTATCGGGAAGATCCGCAGTTGATGCTGTTGATCGACCGCCGGGCGACCGATCTGTCGTTTCACGAGTTGGGGCGGTTGAGGGATTATTTTGAACCCACCGGGAATCCAAAAGGTGTGCCGTATGCGGTGCGCTATTTTCAACTGATTGCCACGACGCTCGGACCGTTGATCGTGATTGCGATCGCGATTCCGTTTTCGGTCACCGGCGTGCGGGTGAATCCGGCCGTCGGCGTGTCGAAGTCGATCGGACTGTTTTTGCTGTATTACGTGATGGCCAATCTGGCGTCGTCGTTGGCGACGAAGGAGATCGTCGAGCCCGACGTGGCGGCGTGGTTGCCCAACATCGGAATGACGGCGTTGGCGACGTGGCTATTTGCGCGGCTGCGGTGAGGTCGCTGCGTGCGTCGAGGGCACAGAAACCGCCGGTCACTGGCAACTCAGTGGCCGGAGAGCATATCGCCTAGGCGTTTCCAAACGGCATTGTCGGGCCAGAGCATGATGACCCAGACGACGACGCAGTTGATGTAGCTCAAGAAGACGGCGGCGCTGGCCATGTCTTTGATCCGCTTGGCCAGAGGGTGAATCTCTGGGCGGACGTAATCGATGATCCACTCGATCGCGGAATTCAGGAGCTCAACGATCAGGATCAAGATGAGCGACGAGATCATCAGCGCCGTGGAGACGGCGTTGATCGGGAGAAAAATCGCGAGGGGAACAAGCAACAGGGCGAAGATGAGATCCTCCCGGAAAGACGGTTCGTGCTTCATCGCGGCGAAAAAGCCGTCGATGGAGTAGCGCACCGACGCAAAAAAGTTCTTGAAGCTGCGGCGTTTCAGCGGCGGTTCTTTGGGTGCGGGCGGCGTGGACATCTGGGGAAGTTGACGGAGAGTTTGAGTGTGTAGCAGGCGGAATACCGGTTGGGTTGTAAATCGGCATCGCGCGGGCGGACACGAAGCCCCCCCCCACCAACATTACGTGCCGAAGATTCATTTGGGATAATTTGGTGTTGGTGGGCAAGGTTCACCGGTTTGAGGAAACCAAATGTTCCGCGAAAAATTTACCGAGGAATGGCGAAACCGTTAAACATTCGGAACGGAGTGGCGTCTGAACCGGGGACATGAAAACCCAAGCCTTACTCCTCTCCTTAGCAGTCGCGGTTGCCGGCACTGGTGCGGCCCACGCTCAAGATTCGCGGCCCAATGCGGTCGCCGGTGGGGCGATTCTCGGTGGAATCGCCGGTGCGTTTGTGGGCGGCCATAATAATGATCGTTGGGCCCAAGGCGCCGTGATCGGTGCGGCGGTGGGCGCGCTCTTCGGTGCGGCGGTGGAACCGCCTCGCCGAACGGTGGTGCGATCAGCGCCCGTGGCGTATGTGTCCCCGACCCTATCGTTTACGTTGAGGCGCCGCGTTGCCCGGCTCCGGTCCAACGGATAATTTATGGGGGAGTGCCGCCGCCGCGGGTCGTTTATGGGCAACCGGCGCCTCGCGTGGTTTACATCGCGGCGCAACCGCGGCGCGGCGCGGACACCGTCGTCGTGGTCGCGGCGCCGTCGCGGCGCCACGCTGGGCGGCAGGTGATTTACGTCGAGCCTAGCCACCGGCGCTGGTAAGGGGCGGTTCAGACCGTCGGCCTCAAACCCGCTTCGGCTTGGCTGAGGCGGGCTTTTTCTTTTTTTGCGGGCGCGGAGCAGTAGTGATTTTTTGAGCGGGATCGGGCGGGGCAGCGGGTGTCGGGCTGGGAACGTAGGCGTCGAGATCAACGAAATCGTTGATGATGCCCTCGTGGGGGCGGTCCTGTTTGTAAATCTGGAGAATCCGGCCGTGCTCGTAATCGGTCGTGGGGAATATCTGGGCGGGCTCGCCGGGCAAGAAAATGCCAGTGTAAGCGCGATGGCGGTCAGTGAGGCGGCGGATGACGATCATGCGGGAACGAAGCGAGGGGCGCGGATTTTGCGAGGGGCGCGGGCGGAAAGTTCGGGGACGGAGGCTTGGCGAAGGACGTGGCGCAAGAGCGGGTCGGAGACGCCGCCCCTCTTCTCAGGATGGCCGGACGGGCTGCAAGATGAGCTCAGCTCCAGTTGAAATTGAAACTGATGCTGATGCGCTCGGCGTCCACGCGGTTGCTGGTGACCTCGTGGCGGAGCCAGCTTTCGAAGAGGATAATATTTCCGGCGACGGCGGGGTAGGTGAGGTGGATGCGGTTGGCGGGGCGATGATCGGGGAGCCGGGGCGGCGCGGCCATAAAACGGTCGAGGCGCGGATCTTCGAATTTTAGGCCCGGGCAACCGGCGGGAGTGGCGACGTAGTAGGTGCCGCTGATAAACGAAAGCGGATGCAGGTGCATGGAGTGCGCCGCCGCGGGCGGCATGATATTGACCCAGCAATCGGTGAGATGGACCGACCGGCCGCGAAGATCGAAATCGAGCGTCTTGGCGAAGGCGCGAGCGTGACGGAGGAATTTTTTCTCGAGCGCGGCGAAGGTGCTGGAGAAGTGATGCAGCTCGTTCATGGAGGCGTAGCTGGTGTAGCCGCCGGGATAGTTTTTAGCGGACCACTTGCGGCCGGCGGCGTCGAAGTCGCGGAGTTGGCGGCACTCGGCGGCGAGGTCGGCGTTGAATTTTGCGAGGCCGGAAGGCTGGAGCGGCTCGCAGTAGATGTGGGTGGGAAAGTGAACGCTGGTGGGCATGGGAGGAGGGGAGTTGAGAGCTGAGAGCTGAGAGTTGAGCGCCGGGAAATCGGAACGAAGTTAAACGCTACTTGCCGAGGAATTTCAGGCCGGCGGTCCCGGCGACGATGAGACCGATGCAGATCAGGCGCGGGGTGGAGGCGCTTTCGCCCAACAAGGCGATACCGGCGATCGCGGTGCCGACGGCGCCGATCCCGGTCCAGACGGCGTAGGCGGTGCCGATGGGCAGCGTGCGGGCGGCCAGCGCAAGGAGAAACAGGCTCACGGCCATCGTCGCGATCACGCCGACGGACGGCCAGAGTTTGGTGAAACCGACGGTGGATTTCAGGCTCGTAGCCCAGACAATTTCGAGGGCGGCGGCGAGGAGCAGATAGAGCCAGGGCATGGGGTAGGACAGGGCTGGCTTACCGCACGCCGCCCATGAGTTTCTTCATCCACGGGACGAGAGCGAGCAGGGCGAGGGTGCAGGCGCCGACGATGAGCGCTTGGTGAAGGAAGAAGTCGGCGAGTTGTTCAGGGTTGTCGCTCTTGAATTCTCCGGCGAGGGAGCCGGCGAGTTTGCTGCCGAGGGCGGCGGCAAGAAACCAGATGCCCATGACCAGGCCGACGAGGCGGTGCGGCGCGAGCTTTGTCATCGTCGATAGACCGACGGGGCTGAGGAGCATCTCGCCGACGGTTTGGAGAAAAAAGAGACCGACGAGCCACATCGGCCCGATGCTGCCCTGAGCGGTGAGTTTGGCGGCCGGCACCATGAGCGCGAACGAGAGCGCGACGAAGAACAAGCCAAGCACGAACTTCATCGGGCTCGACGGCTGGCGGTCGCGGAGGTGGACCCAGAGAAACGCGAAGATGGGCGCGAGCAGAACCACCCAAAGGGAATTCACCGATTGCCAATAGGAGGATGGAAAAGACCAGCCGACGATTTCGTTGCGGGTGAGGCGGTCGGAAAAGAGGGCGATGGTGGAACCGCTTTGCTCAAACAGCGCCCAGAAAATCTCGGCGGCGAAAAAGAACACTAAGATGGCGGCCATGCGTTTGCTGTCGGGGTCGGGGCGGAAGGCGAAAAAGAGAATCGCGGCGATCTGAACGGCGAAGAGCGCGTAGATGATGCCGGGGTAGGTGTCGCTGGCCTTCATCGCGATGATGAGCGTGAGGGAGCCGAGGGCGACGAGGCCGAGCTTGCCCCACGGGCGGGAGCCATCGGCCTCGGGCGCAGGGACGGCGCCGACGTGGGCGAGACGTTCGCGCTGAAGAGCATAAACGACGAGCCCGAGCACCATGCCGACGCCGGCGGCGGCGAAGCCCCAATGCCAACTGTGCAACGGATTCAGGCCCCAAGAAACGAGGACGCTTTTCCAATGGTCGCTCTGCGCGAGATAGCCGGTGACGAGCGGAGCGGCGAAGGCACCGAGGTTGATGCCCATGTAGAAAATGGAGAAGCCGGCGTCGCGGCGTTCGTCATCGGGGCGGTAGAGACTGCCGACCATCGTGGAGATGTTGGGCTTGAGCAGGCCGGTGCCGAGCGCGACGAAAACGAGGCCGACGTAAAATGTGGCGGTGGAGTTGAGCGCCATCGTGAAATGGCCGGTGGCGATGATGATGCCTCCGACGAAGACGGCGCGTCGGGCGCCGATGAAGTTGTCGGCGATGAAGCCGCCGAGGATCGAGAGCAGGTAAACGCTCATCGTGTAGGTGCCGTAAACGGCGGTGGCTTGCTTGGTGTCGTAGCCAAGTCCGCCCTCGGCGGCGGTCTTGACCATGAAGAGCACCAGCAGCGCCCTCATGCCATAATAAGAGAACCGCTCCCAGAGTTCGGTGAAAAAGAGCGTCGTGAGGCCGCGGGGGTGACCGCCAAGTCCGCCGGTGTCGGTGAAGGCGAGCGGGGTAGCCGGTTCGGTTTCGATGAAGAGCGGGCGGATGGGATAAGAACTCATGGAAGCAGCCGAGCGTGTTGCCTCGGCGGGGGGCGGCAAAGGGAAAGTTGGACGTACGGGGCGGGCGCGGAGGGCCCCGGCGCGGGCTCGGCGAGCGGGTCGGAGACCGAGGAAAAATTAAAGGCGGGCGGGGAGGGCAGGTCAAAGACCTCGCCCTACTTTTTTGCGTGGCGCTGGGACCACTTGGCGTAGGCGGCGAGCGTGCTTTTGGGCTCGGTGCCGAACCACCCGTAGCCGGCGCGGCGCTCTTTGGAAATCTCGCCGACTTGATCGTGAATCGAGCGGTCGCGATCGCCAAAGAGGGGACGGTCGCTGCCGATTTCGGTGTAGCGTGACCATAGCGAGGGTGCGTCAGGAGTCGGTGTGAGTTGATGGCCGGAACCGTCGGGTGCCAAAGCGTAGGTGACGTCGTTCAACCGCGTGCGCTCGAACCACGCGGCGGCGGCGTGGACGGCGGTGATCACGGTGGGTGAGGGCTCGGGCAGCGCCATCAGGTAGCGAACTATGCCCGCGCTCTCGCCGGCGGATTGTGCCGGCATCTCGTAGGCGCGCGCCGAGACCGGGATGAGCGTGAGCGGGTCGTATTGTTGCCTCCAGACTGTGCGGCGGCCGTCGACGTTCACGATTTGGGTGGCGAGAACGCAGACGATTCCGCGCTCAACGGCGGCGGCGGTGCGGGCGCGGGTCTCGGCGGGGACAAAAGCGAAATCCCCCCGACCGGCGGCGACTTCGCGGAGAAAGGTCAGGACGTTGACGATGGCGCCGTCGTTGAAGGTGATCGCGTCATGATAACTGCCTTGCAGCGGGTAGACTTGAGGCCAGCCGCCGGAGGGAAACTGCGCGGCGAAAAGGTAGTCGAGGCCGCGCAGAAAAGCGGCGCGATGGCGGTCGGTGGCGGGGGTGGATCCGCCGGCTTGGACGACAGCGGCGAGGTAGCGAAGCGGTGCAATCGTGGCGTTGTTGTCGAGGGTGCCGACGTAGCCGGCTTCGTAACCCGAGCGCTCGCCGGGGTGGCGAGGGCGCGAGGCGAAGTCGGTGTTTTTGTTCCAGCCGCCGGCTGGCGTCTGAAACGAAATGAGGTTATCGGCGAGGCGGAGGAAATCGGGGGACGTGAAGGAATTGCCGGGAGTTTTAACCGGAATGACGCGGCCCTTGGCGCGGGCGGGGACGAGCGGCGCAGTCAGACCGAGGACGTTGAGCTCGTCGGCATAGAATTTTTTGTCGGCTGCGAAAGCGGTGGCGGAGCGGGCGAGGTAATCCCGCCAAGCGGGTTGATCGGCGGGAGAGAGGGCGGTGATGCGTTCGACGGAAAGTGGAGGGCAGGGGGGATTGGTGCCGATCACGGCCCCGAAGAGTGCAGGCGGGACCGATGCAAGCAGGACGGAGATCAAACCAAGTGAAGAGAGTTTCATGCCGATGACTGGCATAAGACGCAGGCCGAGACGCTGATGTTGCGGGTATTTAAACAGGGTTCGAGTCGATATCCGCGCAGTGAACCCAAGCCTGAAAACGTAGCGCCGAAGCATTTGGATTCGCTGTTCGATTGTGGTGCGCGACCCGGGCGGGGGACCGGTAAGTTTTTTCCGAGAACGATGCATCCGCCAAAGAGGGTGGTGCGTTGCAGAGGTGCGACCGTTGGACTGGGTCCACCCGGCCGCTTGTTATATCAACCCGATAGATCTCGTTCTCATGAAGCTCCGTTCCTTGTTTGCCACCCTCGCTCTCTGCACCGGCCTTGTCTCAGCGGTATTCGCCAAGACAGTCGTCGAAATCGCCATCGGTTCGCCCGATCACACCACGCTCGTCGCCGCCGTGAAGGCCGCCGGGCTCGTCGAAACCCTGAGCGGCGCCGGTCCGTTCACCGTTTTTGCGCCCACCAATGCTGCTTTCGCCAAATTGCCCGCCGGCACGGTGGATTCGCTGCTAAAGCCAGAGAACAAAGCCAAACTCGTTGCGATCCTCACCTACCACGTCGTCCCAGCCAAAGTCATGGCGGCTGACGTAAAGACCGGTGAAGCGCCTTCGGTGAACGGCAAGAAGCTCGCGCTGAAGGCCGACAAGACGGGCGTCACGGTTAACGGAGCCAAGGTCGTCGCGGCGGATCTCGTTGGCAGCAACGGTGTGGTCCATGTCGTCGACACGGTGATTCTGCCGTAATCGGTTGTCCGAATTGGGCAAGGTTGGGCGCCTACCGACGTCAGTCGGTGGGCGCCTTTTTTTTGGCGAAGCGTCGAGCGGCGGGCTGCGGCGAAGCTGCCGGTTTTCGTGAACAGCATTGGCCAAGGCGCGACGTGGGCGTGGAGGGAGGGTCGGAGACGCCGCCCTACTTTGACGGCCGGAAAAGCGGGGTGAGAATCAAGCGGATCACCTCTTCGGACGATTTAGTTTTGAGCGACGCTTGGTAATAGCTGCCGGTGGCGACGGGTTTGTTGGAGCGTGCCTCTCGCAGGTCGATTTTGATTTCGATCATGTAGTCTTTGAAATCCCACTGCCAGCGGTCCTCGTAGCTCACGATGGCATCGACGCCCTCGGGAAGCATCGTGGGGACGCCGAAGGAGGCGTCGACGCCGAGGGTGCGGAGTTTGGTGGCGATCTTTTCGTCGATCCGGTGATTGTCGGAGAGGCGGCTCTCGACGTAGATCCGTTTGAAGCGGGCGAGATCGGTGGCCTTGCGGGTGGAGAGGGCCGTGGAGCAACCGGTAAAGAGCAGGGCGGCGATGAGCTGCGAGATGATGGGAACGGAGCGGAAGGCGAGGCAGCGGAGGGACGTCATGCGTGCGTGCAGTGAAATGAAAAGGGCCGCTCTGGCGAGCGGCCCCGGGGGGATTTCAGATTAGCCGTGGAGGTAGGTGTTGAGGAGGTTCTCCAGGTATTCCTGTTTGCCGGAGCGCGGGGTGGGTTCACCGAGCTTGGTGAGGACGAGTTTTTCGAGGGACTTGAAGTTAGCTTTGCCGCTCGCGATGTCTTGGCCGAAGCCGGTGTCGAACGACGCGTAGCGGTCGGCGACGAACGAATCGAACTTGCCGTCGGCGATGATCCGGCGGGCGAGTTTGAAGGCGAGGGCGTAGGCATCCATGCCGCCGATGTGGGCGTGGAAGAGATCCTCGGGGTCAATCGACGGACGGCGAAGCTTGGCGTCGAAGTTGAAGCCGCCCGTGCCGAGGCCGCCGGCTTTGAGGATGCTCGTCATGGCCAGGGTGAGCTCTTTGACGTTGGTGTTGAACTGGTCGGTGTCCCAGCCGAGGAGTTCGTCGCCGGCGTTGGCATCGATGGAGCCGAGCATGTGTTGCGAAGCGGCGACCTCGATCTCGTGTTGGAACGTGTGGCCGGCGAGGGTGGCGTGGTTGGTCTCGATGTTGAACTTAAAATATTTTTCGAGGCCGTAGGTGCGGAGGAAGGCTATGCCGCTGGCGACGTCGAAATCGTATTGGTGCTTGGTGGGCTCCTTGGGCTTGGGCTCGATGAGGAACTGGCCCTTGAAGCCGATGCTTTTCGCGTAATCGACGGCCAGGTGAAGGAACGCGGCGAGGTGGTCCTGTTCGCGTTTCAGGTTGGTGTTGAGCAGAGTCTCGTAGCCCTCGCGGCCGCCCCAGAAAACGTAGTTTTCGCCGCCGAGTTCTTTCGTGGCGTCGATCGCGCTCTTAACTTGCGCGGCGGCGTAAGCGAAGACGTGGGCGTCGGGGTTGGTCGAGGCGCCGCACATGTAGCGCGGGTTGGAGAACAGATTAGCGGTGCCCCAAAGGAGTTTTACGCCGGTGGCCTTTTGGAGGGACTTCGCGTGGGCGACGATGGCGGCGAGATTTTTGTTAGACTGGGCGAGCGTGGCGCCCTCGGGGGCGATGTCGCGGTCGTGGAAGCAATAGAATGGCGCACGGATTTTTTGGAAAAACTCGAAGGCGGCGTCCATGCGGACCTTGGCGACGGAGACGGCGTCTTTGCCCTTTTCCCACGGACGGACGATGGTGCCTAGGCCGAAAGGATCGGAACCGGTGCCGCGGAAAGCGTGCCAGTAGGCGACGGAGAAGCGCATGTGCTGCTCCATGGTTTTGCCATCAACGAGCTCCACGGGGTTGTAGTGGCGGAAAGCGAGGGCGTTGGCGGAGCCGGGGCCTTCGTAGGCGATCGACTTTATTTTCGGGAAGTGGGTGGTAGGTTTTTTCATGGGAGGGAGGATGCGAGAGATGAAACAAGAAAGGGAGAGAAGTTTGGGCGAAGGGGCGAGTCGGGACGTGTGTAAGAATCCATATATAAATTTTGATTTTTAACGGAAAAGCAGACTGAATGGGGGGATGAAAGCAGAGAGTGGACCCGCTGACTTACGCTAATGGACGCTGATCGGATCAGATGGAATAAAGGGGCCTGCTTGCGGGCGATTTTGGGGCGGGGGTGGATGGCCCGTGGGTTTCGAGGCCCGGCCAAGATGTCCGGGCCACTTTTTCAAGCCATCGCCTGCGAGCAGGCCCCTACATCGGAGGTTCGGAGATGAAACCGGCGCGGAAAGTAGCGCTGCTGATTGAGACGTCCAACCGGTACGGCCGGGACCTGTTGTATGGGGTGCGCGACTGGATGCGGGAAGGCGAGCGGTGGGCGATCCGGTTTACGGAGCAGGGACGGCGGGCGCCGTTGCCGACGTGGCTTAAGGATTGGCGGGGCGATGGCATCATCGCGCGGGTGGATTCACCGCAGATCGCGGCGGCGTTGCGGCGGACGCGTTTGCCGGTGGTGGATGTGAGTGCGGAGCGGTTCAGCTCGGAGTTCTCTAGGGTGAGTATCGACAACGACTCGGTGGCGCGCTTGGCGGCGGAGCATTTGGAGACGAAGGGTTTTTTGGATTTTGCGTATTGTGGGGACCGGCGGTTTCTCTGGTCGCGGCAGCGTGGGGCTGAGTTTAAGCGGTGTCTGGCGGCCGCGGGGCGACGTTGCGCGGATTCGTTTCCGGATATGCCGGCGGGGGGGCGGCCGGGCTCGGATGCGGAGATCCGCGCGATTGCCCGTTGGCTAAAAGGTCTGCCGAAACCGGTGGCGGTGTTTGCGTGTTATGACGGTCGGGCGTTGCAGGTGTTGGAGGCGTGTCAACTGCTCGGGTTGCAGGTGCCCGAGGAGGTGGCGGTGCTGGGGGTCGATAACGACGAGCTGGTGTGCGAGCTGGCGAACCCGCCGCTCAGCAGCGTGCAGCCGAATGCGCGGCGCTCGGGCTACGAGGCGGCGGCGTTGCTGGCGCGGATGATGGGCGGGGAAAAGAATACCGATTCGCCGACGCGGCAGGTGCAGCCGGTGCGCGTGGTGGAGCGGCAGTCCACGGATGTGGTGGCGGTTGCGGATGCGAAGGTGGCGGCGGCGTTGAAATTTATCCGGCAACACGCGTGCGAAGGCGTGGACGTGGGCGACGTGTTGCGAGCGGTGCCGATGTCGCGGACGCGCTTGGAAGAGAAGTTCAAGGCGTTGCTCGGGCACTCGCCGCACCGGCAGATCGTGCAGCAGCGAATCGCGCGCGCGAAACACCTGTTGGCGGAGAGCAAAGTCGCGATCAGCGAGGTGGCGGAGCAGGCGGGCTTTGATAACGCGAGCTACTTGAGTGTGGCGTTTCGGAGGGAGACGGGGCTGAGCCCGTCTGCGTATCGGGCGAAGCACGGGGCGGGGAAAGGGTAGGGGATGGCGACGAAGAGGAAGGCTGAGAGCTGAGAGTTGAGGGCTGAGAGATCGATCCCTGCTGGTTGGCCGCAAAGAGGGCAAAAAACTGTCGCAGGCTCCGATGGTATCGCCACGGCGCCTAAAGGCGCAGCGATGGTTCGCAGCGGGAAGAGACGGTGCGAGACTACGCGGGGCGGACGGGGCCGCGGGCGACGGGGGTGAGGTCGCTCCAGTCGCGGGGGTTGACCTCGAAGGCGGCGCCGAAGCCGGCGACGACGCGGCCGGTTTGGGGCAGGAGACGA
Organism: Opitutia bacterium; assembly: GCA_002737275.1. GTDB lineage: Bacteria > Verrucomicrobiota > Verrucomicrobiia > Opitutales > Opitutaceae > Tous-C4FEB. The sequence continues at coordinate 258 of NSIG01000087.1, read as the reverse complement.
AAAAACTGGAAGTCGGGGAGCGGCGCTATGACGTCGATGGTGGCGCCGAATTTTTGGCGAAAGGCGGAGACCATCTCGGCGTGGGGGGTGGAGTCGCGGGCGACAGGCTCGGCGGCGCAGGCGAAGGTGAGGCGACGGCGGGCGAGGGGGCTGCCCGGCGTTGTTTCCGGGTCGATGAGGATGACGCTCGCGCGCGGGTTGGCGCGGAGGTGCCGGGTGTGGGCGGCGAGCCCGCTGCCGTAGATGACAAAGGCACCG
>NSIG01000086.1 GCA_002737275.1 Opitutia bacterium | reverse complement strand
GATCACGGCTTCCCGGGTGAACAGGGCGCGGAATTCGGGGGCCTCGGGGCCGTGGCCTTCCCAGGTGCCGTCGCGCATGAGGTGAAGGAGGGCGCGCAGGGGCGGGATGGCTTGAGCGATGGAGCCATCGGTGAAGTAGCTCGTCGCGGCGGCACACATGGCGCTGACGATATTTTCCATGCCATCAGCGAAGATCGCGGCATCTTGGGTCTCGGGTTGGAGGAGCTCCTCGCCGAAGAGGGTGTTGGGGCTGCCGAGGATGCGGCCGCAAAACGTGCGCACAAAATTGTCGGTAATGCGCCAGCCCAGGCGACTGGCGCGGACAGGTTTGCCTTCGTGGTGCCAATCGGTGCAACGCGCGAGGTAGCCGTTGGCGATGAGGAATTTTGGGGTGCGTTCCTCGGGCGTCATCCGGCACCAGAGCTCGGGGACGAGGAGGGAGATGTCGTGATCGACGCGATACTTTGGGCCGACCCAGCCGGCGGCGGAGCAGAAGATCGGGAGGTCGGTGAGGACGAAGGAGACGAACGCGGCGTTGAGATCGTAAATGGGCTGGAGCGCGTTGAAGGGCGCTTTGGTGAGCGCGCCTTCGGAGCCGGCACCGGTGGTCGAGGGGGATTTTCCGGTGAGGCTCGCGATCAAATCCATGAAGGCTTCGGGCAACTCCTGGTAGTGAATCGGGCCGTAGACGCAGAGTGCCCGCACGCCGGGCTCGGGTGGATTCTGGCGGCGACCCATGAGAACGGCGCCGACCGGGAAGGGCACGGCGCCGCCCGCCGGAATGCGGCGATAGAGCTGCGCACCGGTCATCGAGAGATAAGTGGTGCGTGGGTCTTCGAGGTCCGGGCGGTGTTGGAGATAGCGGGGGTTCTTCGAGGGTTTTCCGTCGACGATACGCGGGTGCGCGGGCGAGGCCAGATAGGCGGGGCCGGCAGTTTCGACGAAGTCTTGGAAGATGGCGCGGACGGGTTCGGTGAAGGCATCGAAGCCGATGGTGTCTTCGACGATCTCTTGTCCGGTGGCGCGGTTGAGCGGCTCGTAGTTGGAGAAGAAATTTCCGTGACGGGAGAAATCGCGCTCGGTGCGTTTGTCGTAGCCACGCACGATGGCGTCGTCCGGACGTTGGAAGAGTTGGCGTTCGCAATTGTGGACGAACTTGAGCGAGGGCGCGCCGTTGGCCGAGGATTCAGGTAGGCCGGTGAGGGCGGCGCGGGGGACCACGACGGAGGCGGTGATGTCGTCCTCAGCCTGAATTTTTACGGCGGGGAGAAAATCCTTGCGGAGGGTGAAGGTGCGCCAGCTGCCGTCGGGCGTGAAGCCGACGCGGAGATAGTGGGTGAGGATTTTTTCGCGGTGATACTTGAGCTCGTTGCCCGGGCGGCCGTTGATGGTATCGACGCTGTAGTGACGGCGCCAGTCGGTGCCCCACTCGGGTCTGTAGGCGCGTTTGATGATGAGAACGATATCGCGAATGTAGCGTGGAATGGTGCCGAGCCAGTCGTTATACTCTGTGGTGTAAGCGGGATTCCAGCTGAGGAGTTTGACGACGGAGCCGAGGGAACGCTCGGCGCCGAGGAGCGGACGGCCGAGGGTCTTGTTGCGCGCGGGATCGTGGAAGCGGTGGCCGTATTCGCGGAAGAGAATGGAGTCGACGAGCACGGAGTCGGCCGCGAAATCGTTGATGAAGACGGGGCCGGTGAACTGGGCGTCGGCGATGGATTTGGAAATCTCGGACTTACCGCCGCCGGAGACTGTGCAGGGCTTGTGGCAGAGGACGCCCTCGGCGGTGGTGCCGCGCAGACGCCAGCGACGGCCTTCATCGGGCTTCACCATGTCGACCTTGTAACCGGATGGAAGGACGTAGGTTTGCTCGGGGAGCAGCTTGAGGGTGTGAACGGCGCCGGCGGCATCGGTCCACGTGACGTTTTGTTTACGGAGGTCGAAATACGCGCCGTCGGGTACGTAGCAGATGTTGGCGTAATGGCGGTCGCGGGCCCAACCGCCTGGCTGGGGGATGGCGCGATCGCCGAGTTGTTCCGAGGCCTCGGCAAACGTATGGCCGACGATGTGGAGGTGTTTGTTGAGCTGAAAATCTTCACCGAGATCGTAGCTGGGGAACACGATGGCGCCACCGGCGTGTTCCTCTTCGCAACGGCCGAGGAGATTCGCGGCATAGCTGAGCTGAGTCTTCACCTCTTTTTTGCAGTAGCCGAAATAGTTGTCGGAAATGAACGTGACGATGACGCCGGACGTATCGCGGGCGGTGAGCTTGAAGGCGGCACCGTCGTTGTAGCACTCGGCGGGGTTTTTCCAGCACATGCCGTCGCGTCGCTGACGCGGCGTGGCGTCGTCGAAGGCCGGGAGACCAAGCTCTTTTTTCGTCAGCGTGCCGAGATGGGGAGCGACGATAATACAGCCGGTGTGGCCAGACCACGTCTGCGGATTGAGGGCGGCGTCGTTTTCCGGGAGATGCGGATCACCGGCGTTGCCGAAGATGCGTTCGATAAAATCGAGGTTCGCGACGAGGGCGCCCGGAATGAAGAAGCGGGTCTCCATGGAACGTTGCGGCGTGAAGCCGGGGACGGCGGGGCACACCACTGGGCGCAAGTAGAGCGAAACGAAACACTCAGCGGGTGCGGGCTCGGCGGCGGTGAAGGGGAGCCGAAGAAATTCGACGGGCGGGTTGAAGGCGTGCTGCAGCAGGCGGCTAAAAACGGCCGCTGGGACGGCTTTCTTATCGTCGGGAATCGGCAAGCCGCCTTCGGTGACGTGGAAAATGCCGGACGTGGTGCGGCGGTCGCTGCGGGGGTTGTGGAGGACGCCTTGGCGCGCCCGGTAGGACGAGAGGATGTCGCTTTGGTGGGAGTCGCGACCGGGGGGCAGGGACAAGACGCGGGCGAGGCCGGGGCGGTCGAGGACGAGGGTAGTGGCCGGGACCCGCGGGGCCTCCGTGTGAGTATCGAGGTAGTCGTAGAGAAAGTTTTGGATACGCTGATCCACCGGGCAGAGATGGCGCGTGAGCGCGCGATCCTTTTCGCGGCTGATGGCCAGGAAGTGATTGACGAACGGTGCCAGGCCGTCGGCCGCACCCGGTTCGAGGGCGATGCCGGGCTGGCCGATCTCGCGGAGCTTGAGGTTGAGATAGGCGAGCAACTGCACCTCGGAGTCGGCGGCGGCGGTCAAAGGAGAGGAAAAGAGCATACGAAGGTGGGCGATGGTTGTTGGCGTGTGAGCGCGCGGCGAATGAGCAAAGAGTGGGCCGGTCGGGTCGGCAATCTCGGAGGTGAGAAAATACCGCGCAAGGCATGCCGTCGTACCGGATGCGGAACGCGCTGTGTGGCTTGCGAGGTCGGCTTGCTGGCGCTCGCCGCTACCCACGCCGGTCCGACCGGCTTATTTCCACCCGATGGGGCGGCCGGTGTTTGCCTTTTCGAGCCAGCCGAGCAGCGGAGTATAGTATTCGACCATCGCGCGGGTGCTGAGGTCTTCACCGGTCGCGTCGCGGAGGATTTTCCGCCAGTCAGCGGTCTGACCCTGCACCATGATTTTGCGGATGAAATCGCCGACTTCCGGGCGGCCGGCGTAGTTGCAGCTTTGCGGGGGCTGGTGGAGAATCTTTTTCGCGATATAGTCGTGGAGCTGGTGCTTGAAGACTTGGGCGATGGCGTAGGTGTAATAGAACGCGGGGTTTTCGTTGATGTGGGTCTTCGTCGCGGGGTCGCAGAATTCTTCGCCGCGCTCGGAGGGGGCTTCGACTCCCTGAAATTCGCCGACGTAGCGCCACCAGCGTTGATTCCACTCGTTGGCTGGGAGATTCTTCGCGTAAACGTCGGCTTCCCAGTGGGCCATGACGCCGGAGGACCAGTAGATGAACGGAATGCCGGGGGAAAGGGCGTTGTTGAGTAAAAAGGCGGTTTCGTCGGCTTTGAAATCGGCGGGGAGCACGCCCACGGACTTCAAGTAGGGAACTTGAGCGGCGGCGAGGGCGGTCAGTTCACCGAAGCCTTCATGGAAGGCGGGGTTGGCACCGTTGCGCAGGAGCGGAGGGACCTCGGGGCGCGTGTAACCCATAAAGTAATACACGTGGCCGAGCTCGTGGTGCGCGGTGGTGAACCACGACGGGTTGGGCTCCACGCTCATAAGCGAGCGGATATCGGCGGCGAGATCGAGGTGCCAGGCGGAGGCGTGGGTATTTTTTTTGCGTTTGTCGCCGGCGGCGACGGGGTAGAGGTCGGATTTGGGCCAAAACGATTCAGGCATTTTCGGGAAACCCATACCGGTGTAAAAACTCTCAGCGGACTTCACCACCCATTCGGCGGTGCGGTCTTTGAAGAACGGCGTGAGGTCGGCACCGGCGGAAAGACCGTCCCACTCCTGCGACCAGCGGTTGTTAATCCAGTGCGCAGGGATGCGGTTGGGGACGGGCTGCTTAAACTTTTCGGCGAGCTGGTATTTCGTCCATGTGTGGAGCTGGAGGTAAAGCGGCCGCAAGACGCGCATGAAGTCGTCGTTGAGCGTCAGCATCTCGTCGGTCGTGACACCGTAGCTCGCGACCTGGAGGGCGAAGTAATCGGCGTAACCCATTTCTTGGGCGACGCCGTTGCGGAGGTCGCGGAGTTTGACGAGGCCGTCGCGGAGAGCGGGGCCGGAGGTCTTGGAGGCTTCCCAGACGGCGCGGCGCTCGGCGAGGTCGGTGGAGGTGTTGAGGCGGTTGTCGAGGTCGTTCGCGGTGATGACCTTTCCGGCGAGTGTGAACTCGAAGCTGTTGAGGATAGAATTTTGTACGGTCTCGGCCTCGATGCGGGCGGTGGTGAGTTGCGGATTGGTCATCGGCGATTCGGCGGCGATGAGAAGGAGACGTTCGAGCTGGCGGACGGTGAGGTCGGTGAGCTCGCGGCGCAGGAGGAGGAGCTGTTTCGTTTCTTTGATGAGGACGGGATTGCCGACGAAGGCGGCGCGAGCTTTCCCGGCGGTTGCGGAAGCGGCGTCGTGCGCGGGGGTGACGTCGGTCGCGGCTTTCCACTGGGCCTCGTTTTCAACGTAGGCGATGGCTTGATACGAAGCATTGACGAGGGAGAGAAAGCGATCCGCCCGATCTTGGCTGGGGTGAGTGTCGGCGGCGCAACGTTTCGAGGGGAGGGCAACCGCCGTGGCGAGGAGGAGTGCGCCCAGCACAGCGCGGGTGGTGGCACGAGGTGAACGTGGGAGGGACATGGCGGGACCGTAGTGCGGGCGGGGGGTGCGCCAAACAAAAAGGCCCGCAGCGGTGAGCCGCGGGCGGAGTCAGCAACGAGCGACTACGGGAAACGCTGCCTGCCGATCACCATCGAGGCGGCCCGATCGGCGGGCGGAATCGGGATTCTGGTTTTTTCGACGAAGGGCACGGTGCGGTGCAGCATGACGTCGAAGACGTTGGTCATCGCGTGGGCAAAATTGCGTGATCGATGGAGCCAATCGGAATGCCAGTGGAGATGGAGGCAGGCACGTGAAGAGGATCGTTATGGACTCGTTGCGGGCAGACTTGAGCGGATTCTGCCGCCGAGAGATATGGTTTTTGCGCACGACGCGGGAAGCCAAGGGCCCCGGAGCGGCGCGGGGGCGCGGGCAGCGTGACGCGGGCAACGCGCGGCGCGTCACAGGGCGTCAGGGCTTCGTCGCCGCGAGGCTCAGGACGACGTCGTAGTTGAAGCGGGTGAAGGTGAAGAGTGCTTCTTCGAGGATGCGTTCCTGATCGCTGTGGGCACCGAAGCCCTTGGGGCCGTCTTCGCTGTCGATCATCGGGCCGATGCCGAAGCAGTCGATGCCGTGCGCGCGGAGATAGGCCATATCGGTCGCGCCCGTGCTCATCGTGGGGAGCGTAATGGTATTGTAATGACGTTTGATCGCGGCTTCGAGGACCTCGAAGGCTTCGGTGCGGAGCCGGGAGGGCGGAGCGCCGGGGCGACTGTGGCCGGGCGCGTGGATGACCTCGACGGCGGGGTCGTTGATGAGTTTGCGCAGCTGATCGAGGAAGCGGACCATGTCCTCATCCGGCAGCGCGCGGATATCGAGCGTCGCTTCGACCTCGGAAGGGATGACGTTTACGCGATAGCCGCCGCTGATCATGTTGGGCGAGATTGAGGTACGGAGGGTGGAGTTGAAGCGCGGCACGTTTTCGGCGAAATACTCCTGCGCGGCACCGGTTTCATCGCCGGCCAAAATCGCGCGATAGCGGGCGGCGTCCTCGGGAGTGCTGATGGTGGCGAGGCGTTCGAAGAAGGCGCGGGTCGTCTCGTTGAGGCGCATGGGCGGCTGCCAGTCGGCGATTTTGGCGATGGCTTTCGCGAGGTGGACGACGGCGTTGGAGCGGAGAGGCACGGAGCCGTGGCCAGCGACGCCGTTGGCGACGAGGCGGATGCGGTTGGGGATTTTCTCCGTGGTCTGGACGCTGGCGTATTGGATTTTGCCGCCGGTGCGCACCACACCACCGCCCTCGGCGAGGCAGAACTCGGCGTCGATCTCGGCCAGGTGTTCGCGCACCATGAACTCGATGCCGAACTTCACGTTGCCCTCTTCGCCGGCCTCGGCGAGGAAGATGACGTCGCGGTCGAGGGCGACCTTGCTGCGCTTAAGCAGCAGCATCGTCATGAGCGAGGAGGTGACGTTGTCCTTATCATCGACGGTGCCGCGGCCGTAGACGTAGCCGCCCTCGCGGGTCGCCGAGAACGGGCCGCGTTTCCATTTCCTCGGATCGATGTTCACGGTGTCGGTGTGCGCCATGATGAGCAGCGGGCGTTTCGAGCCGTTGCCCCGGAGGCGGGCGACGAGGTTTGGGCGCTGCGGATCGAGGGCGAAGACCTTGGTTTCGATGCCCTCGGCTTCGAGGACGCGCTTGAGGTATTCGACGGCGGGGACCTCGTTACCGGGCGGATCACTGGTGTCCATGCGCACGAGCGCTTGAAAGTGTCGCATCGTTTCCTCGTCAACGGCGGCGAGGTTGACGGGTGGGGCGGTTTGCGCGGCGGTGGAGACGGCGAAGACGTGAGCGAGGGCGAGGAGTAGTGTGAACGCGAGCGTAAGGGAGGAGCGGTGGCGCATGGGAACGAGAGAGGCGATGTGGGATGGGGTGTCGAGTGCGGAGGTGGCGTGCCGATAAGCGGGCAGTTGGGGGGCTGAAAGCGGTAAGGAGGCGGAAGGAAAGATTTTTTGTCACCGGACGTGACGTGCGGGCCACTACAGGGTGAACATGCAACTTACCCACTCCGCCCCGGCCATGAATGATGAGCAACTGATCACGCGACACCTGAAGGGAGATGCGTCGGCTTTTCGCGAAATCGTCGAGCGACACCAGGCGATGGTATGTACCGTGGCTTTCAGCGCGTGTGGTGACGAGACACGGAGCGACGATGTCGCGCAAGAGACGTTTGTGGCGGCGTGGAAACAAATGCCGCAGCTGCGCGAGCGCTCGAAGTTTCGGGCGTGGCTGGGCGGGATCGCTCGCAACCTCGGCAACAATCATCGTCGGCAAGCAGCGCGGGCCGGGCTGCTGCCGGTGGTCCGTCGCGCAGCGCGAGCCTAGGCAAGGTGCGCTACGAATACCGCAGCACGCAGAAGGTGTGGGGACTACCGTTGCTACATATTCATGTCGGCGGAGAGGAGAGCGCGCTGCGGCGGAAGGCGTGGGCGTGGGTGGCGGTCACGGATGACGTGTCAGTAGGAGGACGGTTTGCGGCGGGCGGGCAACTCGCCGCGGCACCGGTGAGCGAGGGGTTGGCTGCGTTGGGAGGGCTGAGCCTTGGCGGATACCGGGTGCGGCGTCGTAACCTTGGTGCCAAACGCGGTTGCGCGTGAATCCCGTTATTTTTCGCCGGCAAATACTTTGCCAGCGTAGCGGTGAAGTTCCAATTCGACGGCGCGGCGGCTGCGGAAGCGCCGCTGGCGTTCCGCATTGGTGCGGCGTTTTTCTTCGGCTGTCTTGGGTGGGCGGCCGGCCCGCAGGCGGAGAGGGAGATCGACTCGTGGCGTGAAGAGATTTCGGTTCTTGAAGGAGGGAGGACTGTCGCGGAGGGCGAGGAGGCGTTCAGCGCGAGATTCGCTACTGAACCACGGCTCGGGTGCGATGCGTGAGGAGTCACCGGCCCAGGCGGGCAACGGGAGGCCGGCGAGCGTCGAGGTGTATTCGGCATAGGCTGCCAGCCAGGCGTCCGCAACTCGATCTTCCGGAAAGCGCTGCGCAAGTAACGGCGGTTCCGGATTGATCGCGTGTTGTAGCACCGCGCGAGAGCGGGTGGCGCGCACGGTGTGGAGCCAGTCGGCAAACTCCCAACCGAAATCGCGGAGCGACTCCGCGCGTTGAGCGACCTCAGCGAGACTTCGTGGACGCGGGGTCATGGTTTGAATGGTGACTTGGGTATCTCGGAAATCAAACGCGTGACCATGAGGCGCGCAAAGTCGTGGGGAATTTCGCTGGGAAAGAAGCGCTCAAAAATTGCGTCCACAGCCTCAAGATCAGCCGGCTTGATGCGCTGGAGTAGAAAACGGATATCAGGCTCGTCCCCCGGGTAGCCGGGTCCCGCCGCGCGGGCCGCCTTGAGTTTTAAGGCGAGCAGGTAGTTCGCGGTGGGTATGGTGATCGCGAGCCCCGGTTCAAATTCCTTGTTCGGAAACGGGCGGCGCTGGTCGTGGGGCGAGAGAAATTGCTGAACCTCGCCGTTGAGCCAGTCTGCGGAGAGATATTGCTCGGTCGCGACGACCTTGACGAGCCGCGCTCCGGCTTCGGCGGGTTTGATGATGGCGTCCACATCCTTCGTCGTTTCCCGGGAACCGTAGACGAGGGTGAATACGGCTCCGTCGTAGAGGGCGAGTTCGAGCACGAGGCCCTCGGCCGTCGCCAGTTCGGACAGGCGGCGCAGCGCCTTCGTCAGGCGGGCTTTGCTGAGGGCTTCCTAGGGCACGATAAAACGTTACGTAGCGAAATATAGATCACAAGCCATTATCGCGATTCGAGGCGGGCATTGCCGGGCTCGCGGCGACTCCGTTGAAGGGCACAAAAAAGCCCCGCGCCGGTGAGGGCGCAGGGCTCGGGGAAAGCGGAGAGCGCCTGCGAGCAGGCGGCCTACGTTGGATCGCGGCGTGAATCCGCTCCTGCTCGTTTATTTCTTGGCGGACTTGAGGTCGGCGATGGCTGCTTGCGCGGCGGCGAGGCGGGCCACGGGCACGCGGTAAGGCGAGCACGAGACGTAGCTGAGGCCGAGCTTGTGACAGAACTTCACGGACTCCGGGTCGCCACCGTGTTCGCCGCAGATGCCGAGTTTGATGCTGGGGCGGGTCTTCCGGCCTTTCTCGATCGCGATTTGCATCAGCTGGCCGACGCCAGTCTGGTCGATGCTGGCGAACGGGTTCTTCTTCATGATCTCGGACTCTTGGTAGGCACCGAGGAAGGAGCCGGAGTCGTCGCGCGACATGCCGAGGCAGGTCTGCGTGAGGTCATTCGTGCCGAAGCTGAAGAACTCGGCGGTCTGCGCGATCTCGTCGGCGGTGAGGGCACCGCGCGGGATTTCGATCATCGTGCCGACGCTGTAGGCGATCTTGGTCTTCTTCTCGGCCATGACGGCTTTCGCGACCTGATGCACGAGCTCGGTTTGGAGATCGAGTTCCTTCTTAAAGCCGACGAGCGGGATCATGATCTCGGGCTTGGCCTTGAAGCCGGCCTTGTTCGCATCGGCGGCGGCCTCGAAGACGGCGCGGGCCTGCATGGCGGTGATTTCTGGATACTTGATCCCGAGACGGCAGCCGCGGAAACCGAGCATGGGGTTGAACTCATGCAGCTCGTGGACGCGGTGCTGGATTTTTTCGACGGGAACGTTGAGTTTCCGGGCGAGGTCCATCTGCGCTTCCTTGGAATTCGGGAGGAACTCGTGGAGGGGCGGGTCGAGGAAACGAATCGTGGCCGGGTAGCCCTTCAACGCCTTGAAGATTCCGAAGAAATCCGCGCGCTGGTAGGGGAGGAGTTTCGCGAGGGCGGCCTGGCGGTCGGCCAAGTTGCCGGCGAGGATCATCTCACGCATGGCGTCGATGCGATCGCCTTCGAAGAACATGTGCTCGGTACGGGTGAGGCCGATGCCCACGGCACCGAACGCGATCGCTTGCGCAGTCTGTTCGGGGGTGTCGGCATTGGTGCGGACTTGGAGCTTGGTGGCTTTTTCGCACCACTTCATGAGCTGGACGTAGCTCTTGAATTTCTCCGTGGCCTGCGCGGCTTTGTCGCCATTGAGGAGGCCCGCGACGATCTCGGAGGGAGCGGTCGCAATCTGGCCGGCGTAAACGACGCCGATGGTGCCGTCGATGGAGAGGAAGTCGCCTTCGGCGTAGGACTTGCCGGCGACGGTGACGGTCTTCTTGTCGTAATCGACGTGCAGGGAGGCGGCACCACAGACGCACACCTTGCCCATTTGGCGGGCAACGAGGGCGGCGTGGGACGAGACACCACCGCGAGCGGTGAGAATGCCTTCAGCGGCGATCATGCCGCGGAGATCTTCGGGCGAGGTCTCGACGCGAACGAGGAGGACTTTTTCGCCCTTCTCGGCGGCGATGACGGCGCGGTCGGCGTTGAAGTAGATCTTGCCGGTGGCGGCACCTGGGCCGGCCGGAAGACCGGTGGCGATGACGGTGGCTTTCTTGGCGTCAGCGAGGTTGAAAATCGGCGCGAGGAGTTGTTCGAGCTGGTCGGCGGGGTTGCGCATGATCGCGGTTTCCCAGCTGATGAGCTTTTCCTTCACCATATCGATGGAGAACTTGAGCGCGGCGGCGGCGGTCCGTTTGCCGTTGCGCGTCTGGAGCATGAACAACTTGCCTTCTTGGATCGTGAATTCGATGTCCTGCACGTCCTTGAAATGTTTCTCGAGCGTGGCGCGAACTTTCATCAGTTCGGCGTAGGATTTTGGCATCTGGTCCTTCAACTTGAGGACAGGCTCAGGCGTGCGCACGCCGGCGACGACGTCTTCGCCTTGGGCGTTGAGGAGGAATTCGCCGTAGAATTCGTTGGTGCCGTTGGCGGGATTGCGGGTGAACGCGACGCCGGAGCCGGAGGTCTCACCGGTGTTACCGTAGACCATGGCCTGGACGTTGACGGCGGTGCCCCACTCGGAGGGGATGCCGTATTTGGCGCGGTAAACCTTGGCGCGATCGTTCATCCAGGAACCGAAGACAGCACCGGCGGCGCCGCGGAGCTGGTCCCAAGGATTGTTCGGGAAAGATTTTCCAGTGCGCTCTTTTACGAGGGCCTTGAAGCGTTTGACGAGCTCTTGCTGGTCGGCGGCGGTCAGCTCGCTGTCGATGATGTCGCGGTGGTAGGTCTCGTGCTTGAACGCGTGAATGACGGACTCGAAGGGATCGTGGTCTTCGCCTTCGCGTTTTTGGACGCCGATGACGACGTCGCCATACATCTGG
>NSIG01000085.1 GCA_002737275.1 Opitutia bacterium | reverse complement strand
GGCCTTCATGGGAAGTCCGCGCACCTCGAAGATCAGGGGAGCCTTTTCGTAGCCAAGGACGGAAATCAGGGTGTTGGGCGTCTCGGCATCATCGCGATAACCAAACCGTCCGCCGAAGCTCATCACGGTGGGCGGCAGGCCGGGCTCGCCGAGAAACCAACGGGCGACATCCATCTGGTGGATGCCCTAGTTGGTAATGTCCCCGCCGCCGTAATTCCAAAACCAATGCCAGTCGTAATGGATGGGACCGTTTGTCGGCGAATTGCGGTGCGGCGGGATCAGGTCAGCCGGCCCCGTCCAAAGGTCGTAGTCGACGCTCTTGGGCACGGCCTGCGGGCCGGTCGTGCGCCCGATCGAGTCGCGCTGTTTGTAGCAGAGTGCGCGCGCCCATTGGATCCGGCCGATCTTCCCGGAGCGCACAAAAGCAATGGCGTCCATAACGTCCTCGGACGAGCGGTTCTGCGTTCCAGCCTGGACGATGTTCTTGTGGTATTTCCTGACGGCGGCGACGACTTGCCGACCTTCCCACACGTTGTGCGAAAGCGGTTTTTCGCAATACACGTCCTTGCCCGCCTGCAGCGCCCAGATGGTCTGGAGGGAATGCTGATGGTTCGGCGTCCCGAGGACGACGGCGTCAATGTCTTTGTTTTCGAGCAGCTTTCGGTAGTCGCGATAAAGCGTGGGTTTGAAACCGGCCAGTTCACATTCGGCGGCCCGTTTGCGCAGAACTTCTGAGTCAACATCGCAGATCGCGACGAGGCGTGCTCCGGGCAACTTGCCTAGGTAAGCGCGCATGTGGCCCGCGCCCTGTGCATTGATGCCGACCACGGCAACGCGAACGTCGCCGTTGGCGCTCCCAGGTGCAGTGGCTGCGGCGAGCCGGCTACGGCCCGCAACAAGAGCGGCGCCTCCTACGATGAGGGAGGTCTGGAGGAATTCTTTGCGTGTGTAGTTTTTCATGGTGAAGGTATTTGGAGTTGGAGTGATGCCGAAAGAGGGTGGTGGTCGTAATGGGGAGTTGGCCATTGGGGTGGAATTGGGGGCATATTGGGTGGCGGCCCGGTCACCGACGTGGGGCGCGATAGACGTTCTTCCCCTCGACCCAGGTCTCCAGCACCTTGGTGGTTTTTAAGTCGTCGATGGGGCATGCGAGCAGATCGCGGTCGACCAGAATAAAGTCGGCCCGTTTGCCGATCTCGATCGAGCCGATCTCCTTTTCCAAGAAAAGCAGATGGGCGTTGTTGCGGGTGTAGAACTCGATTGCCTGCCGACGCGTCAACGCCTCTTCCGCGTGCAGCTGGCCTTCATACCACTTCGCCTGCCGAGTGATGGTGATCCACATGCCCAGAAAGGGATTGTAGGGATTGATCGAGCGAAGATCGCCGATCTTCTGCATGTGATCGGATCCGCCCCCGGCCATTCCGCCCGCCGCCAGCAGGCTGCGCAGCGGCTGAAAGTAGCGTAGCCGGTCGTAGCCGAATTGCTGCACCAACGTGCGGACATCGAGATACAACCAGATCGGCTGGATGTCGGGCATCACGCCCAAACGCGCGGCCCGCTCCACGGTGTCGCGGGTCATGAAACTCGAGTGGGTCAAACCCATCCGCAGATCCTTGATGGGGGTTTCGGTGTTCACCTTCTCGTAGGTGTCCATCAGGGTCGTCACGGCCGCGTCACCCTGGGAGTGGGCGGTAAATTGCATCCCGTGCTGAGCCACACGCCGGACCATCGCGAGGAGCCGATCCGGCGGGACATTCAGCACGCCACGGTAGAGCGGATCCGTGATTCCGTAGATTTCACTCTTGCCCCACGGTTGCAGCATATACGCGCTGCCCGTCAACATACCGCCGTCGAGCCACATCTTTGTGCCGATGATCCGCAGCCACGCGCTCTCCGCCCGCAACGGGTGCAAGGCTAGATCGTCGATCGATTTCAGGATGGCGTCGAGGGAACCGGAGGTGGGAAATGTGTGCGACAGCGCGAGCCGCACGGTGAGGTCCCCGCGGCCGAGCAGGTCCTGATACAGTTTGATCGCCTGCTGGTTGGCCCCGCGATCCGCCACGGCGGTGAGGCCGATCTGATTGTAGTCTTTAAAAAGATCCCGCAACCACTTCACGCGGTCCGCATCGGTGACTTTAATGGGCCGTGAAGTCTTCTTTAAAGCGCGCGCCAGACTGCGCAGCAATCCGGTGGGCTCTCCGTTCGCGTCTTTCTCTAGGTAGCCTTCGCGGCCGTCTTTGACCGCAAAGTTCCGATCGATCCCGCTTTGTGCCAGCGCGAGGCTGTTGACCATGACATCGGGTCCGGTGTGAAACGCCACGGGATGTCGCGGAGCCGCCGCGTCCAACTCCGCTCGGGTGGGGAAACGCGATTCCTTGAGCCGGGTGATGAACACCTGGGACAACGAAATCCAGTCGCCTGCCGGCACGATCTTCGCGCGGGCTGAGATGTAGTCGAGCACGTCGCGGATGGTTTCCATATCCGGGATGCGGTGCTCGATCTCGGTCGTGGCAGCCGACGTGGGGTGGACGTGCGAATCGATGAGCCCGGGCAGCACCATCCCGCCAGCGAGATCGTGGAGTTGGGTCAGCCCTGGGCGCTCGAGCGCGCGCATTTGTGCGTTGGTGCCGACGCCAACAATTCGACCACCGCGCACCGCGAAGGCTTCGCTGACGCGGAAGTCGCGGTCAACGGTCACGACTTTGCCGTTGTAATATACCGCATCGGGTGGCGCGTCCTCGGCGGCAGACCACGAGGTGAGGACCAACAAGGCCGCGGTCAGAATAGATTTTTTCATGGTTGGGGAAGTAACTTGGGGGAATGTTCGGTCCGTGATTTTGGAAGCGGTATCAACGGGGCGACGAGTCGGATGAAATTGGCGAAACCACGATGCTGTCTCATGGCTCGATGCGTTCGACATCGACATAGTGTGCGCGGAGGCTCGGCGCGTCATGCACATAAAGCAACCGGCCCGGGCTCACTTCGCAGATGGCGGTGTAATTGAATCCCCGGATATCGGTGAAGACGTGATGAAAGCCCCAAGTCTTACCACGATCCAAGCTGAACATCAGGTTTGATCCGTTGCGCCCATAGCTGCAGGCGAGCACGCCATTTTTCATGTAAACGAGATCGGGATCCACACTGCCTTCCTCCAGGGTGACGGCGGAGCCCCACGTTTTTCCACCGTCGTTCGACCATATCTGTTCGAAAGGTTGATAGCCACTGGTCCGCAAAATCGCCGTCATCTCCGTCGCGGAAAACCGGGCCACCGCCGGTTCATGCCGCTTGCCCCGGGCGAGGGTCGAAAAGTGGGTCCACGTCTGCCCGCGATCCGCTGATTTCAACAGCATCGGGGCTGACCCGTAAACGACCGCCATTAATTCACCGTTCCCGACGTCGAAGATATGCCGGTCGAAGACGAGGAGGGTAATGTTTTCCGGCACTCGAATGAAGCTCTCGCTCATCGAGAACGTTCCCGTCGCTTCATTGAAGCGATGGGTCATCCCGATGAAGACCCCCTTGTCCTGATCATATCTGGCAGTCCATCGGGAGATCCCGAGGATAGTGGCGTCCGGCAGGCGGATCATCGGCAGCGGGGCAAACGCCTTGTATTGCATGTCCCTGACCGGCTCCCAAGTCTTCCCGGCATCGACGGATTTTAAGACCCCGTACGGTTCCAACACCGCATCCGGCCCTTGGGCCACGCTCATTAACAACATCCCCTGGCCCATGTCATAAAGGTAGGGGCGGGTATTTTTGGCGATCTTCTTGGTCGTGTTCGGTTCAGTTTTCCCCGGCGTCTGAGAGAGGATGTCCCACGGCTCGCTGATCGTAAGCCGGAGCTTCGCGGGCTCGGACTTTGGCGATACCTTGCGCAAACCGAGCCGCACCGATGACCAAAAGGTTTCTCCGGTCAATTGTTTGGCGTTGGACCCAAATTGGATGAAAGCCTCGGGCGACTCGGCCGGTTTCCAAAACGCACCTTCTCCCCGAATCTTGCGCTGTCCGTCCACATCGATGCTCATGTCGTCGCCGCGGATAACCAGCCGATAGGTGTGAAACTCACTGCGCGTGTCCATCATCACGATACGGTCGAGGAACGTGGCGCACTTTTGCGGGTGTAGGACCAGGCCTTCCTGATGGCGGCCGTCGCTCACGAGCACACCGCCCGGCCAGCCCTGAATCGAGGGCCAATAAAGAAAGGAACCCATGCTGCCCTTTTCTTTCATCGCCGTTACCGACTCCACGCGCACGCGCGCTTCGACCACGACCTCATGATCAGGCTTCGGCTGCCAAGAGGCTCGAAACGCGCCGGACTCCGTGGTGGAGTCATCGCGGATGCGCAGCGCCCCGTCGACGAGGCTCGCTTGCGCGGCCAGCTCGCCGACGGCTTGCCAGCCTTGCGCCTGCGGGAGGGAGGTGGCCTCGTAGTGAACGAGCCAGGTGATCGGCTCGTCACCTCTGAGGTTACCGAGCGAGATAAGCAGGGCCGACAGGAATGGGAGGCTACGTTTCATGGAAGTGTTGAGTGCGCGTGTTCGGCCGTGATCGAGAACTTCGGATGGCGTGGATCCACGGCATCCTCAGCGGAGACGGAGGCCGAGAGCCACCGGAGCGTGACCAGTGGTGCCAGCAGCTGGCCGGGGAGGGGTGTGAGTGGGGGTTTCATGATTGGAGCAGGGGTGCTGGCGGCAGCCGGGCGGGTTCCTTGGGTTACTTTTTCTCCACTTGGCCCGCCGCATCAACCGGCTCGTGCAGCACCAGCTCGTTGCCGGGCAGCGTGGCGACCAAATCTGGCAGGTCATAGAAGCGCAGCGCCCCGTAGACGGTGTTCGCCTGTTGGTTCCGCGTGCGCGAGGTGGAAATGACATCGGTCCAAGTGCGCAGGGTACGTTCGAGCCGCGTGCTGGCGAAGAGCTGCGGCTCGAGGGCGGCGGCGTGAAGCGCGGGGATGCCAGCTTCACCGCGACCGGTGAGGTGAACGGGGCGGCCTTCATTCCACTGGTCCGAAGCGAATCGTGCACAGGCGAGGATGTCCTCAGTCCTCATGCCGGCCAACGATTGGCCGAGCAAATAGGCGACCGTGGCGGACTTCCAGTTCGGCTCGAAGGGCGCTTTGAAACCGGCCGGCCGTTTTCCTCGCTGCAGTTCGCCGAGGCCACGCAGGTCCACGGCCAGCACGGTTTCACCCGCGCGGGCGAGGGCTTCGAGAGGGCCACCCGGGCCGGCTTCCGCCTGCTTGCCGTCTTCGTGCAGGTGGAGCCTGAAGCCGGTGCTGGTATTGGCCGGACGAAACAAGAGCGCGGGAAGCACGGTGCCTTCGGCGTTGCGCAGCGTCAGCTTCTCGATTCGCACCGGCCCGCGCTGGAGCGTGCCCCCGGCGGTCGAGGTGAAAGGCGGCAGCTCCGCGAGGGGTCGAATCCGCGCGAGTTCACGCACCTTGGCGAGCGCGGCGGGCCGCGGACTTTCCTGCCAAAAGCGCTGGCGTTCGGCGGTGAAGGGCGCGGCCACCGCCGCAATCAGCTCAAAAAAGGAACGGGCCCCGGGCTGGCGCAGCACGTCGCCCTCCGGCGTGCAGAGGATTTCACTCTCGCGCAAAATCTCGAACGCGGGTTCCTGCCACGCATCGTCCCGGCCCGCGAGCCAACGCCGGAACCAGCGTGCGGAGGCCTCGCGCATTTCGATGGCGAGGTCGTGCTTGGTGTCAGCCTCGACCAGCTCGACGCGCTCCGGGAACCCGAGCCGCCCATAAACACGCTTGCCCTCACGGAAGAGGTTCCAGGCGCCTTGTATGTCAAAAAAATCCTGTGTCGCCGCCATGATAAGCACCGGCCGTGGCGCGCGCATGAGGACGTAATCAGAGTGGTCGAGACCGGCGGTAATCTGACCGAAAAGATTCTGCTCGAAGTCCTGCGGGCCGAGGGTTTCGAGCAGTCGTCGAAAGCCGGTGAGATAACAAGCGGGCGCAGCAGCGACGACGCGTGCATCCAGCGCCATCAAGTAGCTGGTCATGGTCCCGCCGCCTGAGACGCCGGTGCAGCCCAAGCGGTCGCCCCGGATGTCCTTCCGGCTTTCGAGGTAGTCGAGGGCGCGGATGCCGTCCCAAATCATCGCCCGCGCGAGACTGAGGCTCACCGGCGTCCCGGAGATGCCCATCAGTTGATGTTCGCTTGTGGGACTGTTGAACTCCGTTGTGCCGTCAGGCTGCCGGAGCCGCCTTTCACCCTGGCCGATGGGATCGAAGCAGAAGACCGCGAGACCCGCGCGCACCAGACTGATTGAGGCCTTCTGATACACCTCGCCGGCCTTCGCGATCGCCGTGTGCCCGCACGGCATGAGCACCGCCGGATGCGGCCCGGTCCCCGGCGGAAGATAGAGCAAAGCGGAGACAAAGAACCCCGGCTGGCTTTCAAACAGGACCTTCTCCATCCGATACGCGCCGCAATCGCGCTGGCCCGTCACCCGAGCATTCAAGGGCGTGCGCTCCGGCAGCCCACCCAGTGACGCGAGAAAACTGGCCCGTTGTCGCTGCTGCCAAGTGGCGACATCCGCCGGAGTTTTGATTTGCGCGTAGGCCGCTTCCCGGCGAGCCAACGCGGCGAAGGCGAGTTTCTTCAACTGCTCCTCTAACAGCGCGCTCGGCGCGACGCCATCGACCAAGGGCGGCAGCACCGTCAAGTCCTCCACGCCAGCACCCGGCGCGGCTTGGCCGATTAGCGAGAGCGCGAGCAGCAGGGCCGGGACGGTGGAGATGGTTCGTTTCATGGGTGGGTCGTTTGTGTCGTGGTCTGCAACTTATCGCCCACACTCTTCATGACCGCAGACACGGAAATGCGGAGGTGGCGGGCGCGGGGGAAGTTCCAGCCTTTGGGGACGTTGTGGTAGCCGATCCAGAGTTCGCCGGGGTCGACCTCGATGACGAAGGGATAAGTGGCACCGCCGGGTGTGCCTCGCGCCACGTTCAGGGACGGAGTCCAGGTTTTGCCTTCGTCGGCGGACAGGGCGAGGTGCAGTTCGGTGCGCTTTTTGTCTACGCGATTCCAGACGAGCGCGATGCGGCCATCGGCGAGTCGTGTAAGGTGTCCGGGCGAGGAGTTGGCGTCGATGGTGGTCGGCTTGGCCTCGGACCACGTCTTGCCGCCGTCGGTGGAAAAGGATTCCCAGAAGAACTTGCGCGTGGTGCGGATGAGCATCCACACGCGGCCATCCTTGAGCTCAATCACGCAGGGCTCCAGTGCGCCTTCGTGGTCGCCCGCGCCGCCGATGTCGATGTTATGGCTGAGGCTCCACGTCTTACCGCCATCGGTGGAAACCGATGCTTGGCTCACGAGCCGGCCGGGGTCGTTCACATAGTGCGAATACGGTACGATGAGATGGCCGTCGCGCGTCTCGATGGCTCCGTTGCTCGCGCCGGTGTAGCCTTTGAAAATCATCTGCGGCTCGCTCCACGTCGCGCCGTGGTCGCGGCTACGCGTGGTCCACAGGTCGCTCTGCGCTTCGTCCGTGGGATTCACGCCTTTCCATTTCCACTGCTTGAAGCCGAGGTAGAACACATGGAGCACGCCATCACGCGTGGTGAGCACGGATGGGTGCGATGGCTGGCAATCCGCATGGCGCGCAATCACGCTCTCGGGCGACCACGTCTTGCCGCCGTCCTTCGTCACGCGGCCTGCGATCCACGTCGTGCCTGGCTTGCTGTAATAGCCCGTCGGCGTGGAATACACGCTCATCACCGCGCCGTCCTTCCTGCGCGCGAGTCCGCCGCCGAGCACGGTCGGGTTGGGCGAATCGTGTGTGAGGTCGGTGGAAAGCGGATGAATCGTCACGAACTCACCACTGGCTTTCCGGCGCGGCCCTTCGGTGATGGGAAGGCCGTGAGTTTTCGCCAGCGCGAGGATGCGCTCGCGCAAAAGGTCGGCCTCGATGCGATGACCGTCGTCATTCGGGTGCATGCCATCGGAGAGCAACGTGTCCACCGTCACGCCGCGTTTCTGTGCCTGCTCAACGAACGCCTGCTGCACATCCAGGAACTCCGCACCTTCGTCTCGCGCGACCCGGCGAACGGATTCGCAGTAGGACCCGAGCGGCGCGTTGAATCCATCTAGGTCCTCGGGCTGGTAAGGCGGCTTGCCATACAGTTCCTTCAGCTTTGGCGTCCAGCGCAGCGGATTGGGAGTCATCAGCACCACGCGTGCGTTCTTGGATTTCAACGTCTGCACGAAATGCCGCAGGTTCGCCTCATAGCGCTCCAACGAAACCCTCGGCTCCGTCGCCGGCGGCGTCTTCCACACATCCACGGCGGCGTCATTGATTCCTAACTGAATGATCACGATCTGCGGCTGATGCCTCAGCACGTCCTGCTCGAAGCGCTGGCGAGCCAGCTCCGTCGTGTTCCCGGGTACACCCGCATTGATGATCCGAACATTGCGCAACTCCTCCTGCAGGAGTCTGGCATAGATCGTCGTGGAACCTCGCACAGCCGTGGTCGAGGATCCGAAGGCCACGATGGTGACGGGCTCAGGAGCTGGCGCATCAGCGGCGTGAAGCAAGGCGAGTGGCGCGATCAACAAGGCGGTGAGGAGTGTGCGTTTCATGATCCTGTGAGTTTAAAATGGGCAATTAAGGGAAGAACGGGAACAACACCTTGATCTCCTCTGGCTTTGGCTTGCGTCCGTATTCGCAAATCTCAAAGGCCTCGGCGAACTTCACGGCAGCGCCTTTCTCGGGGCCATACCATTTGATGAGCACATCCCGAAAGCGGTTCGCCTCGCCACCTTGGCGCCTGACCCAGCGCTCGCGCAGCCATGCCTTGCGGCCGGCTTCATCGGTGGCCGGCGGGACTTTGGCTACATGGGCTTCGCTGCCGTTGGCTCCACCTTCGTAGTGCTGCGAGGGCATTTCGTGAATGGCGGTGAGCTTCTGATCGAAGACATCATCCACCGAGACGATGATGTCTGCCTTGAAGGGATAAGGCTTCTGGAAGCCATCGCTCGAATAGAGAAAGAGCGGGTTGTTTTTCAGGGGTGGCACATCGCTGCACACGAATGGCACGGTAACCATGAAGGCCGCATCCTGGATGAGCACGCCGACGTAGCGATGGTCGGGATGATAGTCCCACGGACGATGCGCGATGACGATATCCGCCCGCCACTCGCGGATGATGCGGATGATCTTCTGCCGGTTCTCCAGCGAAGGGATCAGTTCGCCATCGTGAATGTCGAGCACCTGCGTCTCGGCGCCGATGAGGGCATCCGCTTTCTTCACTTCGGCGAGCCGCCGCTGCGCCAGCGGTCCGCCCGCCGACTGCCAGTGGCCGATGTCGCCATTGGTCACCGATACGAGCTTCACGTGATGGCCGAGTTTTATCCACTTTGCCGCGGTGCCGCCCGAGGTGTATTGTGCATCATCAGGATGCGCGCCGAAGACGATGATGCGCAGCTTGCCATCATCACCCGCGGCCCGGGTGATGGAAGGAAGCAGGAGGGTGAGTGACAAGAACGCGGTGACGTAGCTGAGGAGTAAATTGAGTTTCATGGTGTGTGTTTGGTGGTGGGTGAGGGTGTGTTTGAGGAGTAGGGGCAGGCTGCAAAATCCAACAGATTGCGGTGAACGCGTCCGTCGGGTCGTCGTTGGTCGAAGCGGTTTCAAGTGCAGCGGGGTGGATTGTGGTGGGTTGTATCAGCTGAGCGGTGAGTCATTTCGTTCTCTGCTTGAAAAGGATCGCCGGCGTTCGTTTTTCCGCCGCACCCGAAAAGCGGATACATAAACGGCCGCGGCGTGTCCTTGGTGACGTAGTCTGAGAAGAGCTGACCGGCGATCTCTACGCGCAAGCCGGCGTCGCTGGGTTTCAACGTGACCGTTTGCGCGTGCAGTGCGGCGCGCGGAGCCAGCAGCAGGGCAGCGACGACGAGAATAGTGTGTTTCATGACAGGGTGAACGGAGTGCTGCTATTGATTTTTCGGCGTCTCCCAAATCGCGACGCCCATGTGGTAGCGGTCGTGGTTCTCCCAAGCGCGCAACCACGCGGTGCCGGTTGGTTTGGCCGCGCCAGGCACTTGAATCGTCTGCCCTTCAGCAGCGCGGACGCTGGCGATGAGTGCTCGTGATAAAATAATGTGGAGTGGTGTGACCATGGAGCGCGGGGTAAATTTAAAGGCGTGAGTGGTTCCTGCCTGATCAGGTATTCGCGGTGGCTGGCTGGTCGGTCGTTTCTGGTTTTGCGATCAGACCGTGCCTTTCGTGACACCGAAATGCGCGAGCACATTTCGCATCACGGCTGCCCAGCGCTCGTCGGTGTGCAGCACCGAGCCGGAGGCGATGGTGGCGGCATTGAAGACGCGGCCTCCCTCGGGGCGCTCCCAGTAAATCAGCTCGCCGCCCTGATCGGTTTTGGGCGCGATCTTGCGGAAGAAATAGTCGAACGCCGTGCCGCCGTTTTTCCAAAACACCTGGCCATGGGCGAGGAGCTGGATGCCCGGCGGATCATTCGGCACCACGCCTCCTTCGGGCGGGGGCTGCTCCTGCAAGCGCGCGAAGGTCGAGGGCCGGATATCGAACTCGTGCGCGTTGGCATTCATCCTTCCTTCGGCGGCGAGGCCGAAGGCATCGCCCTTCTTCAGGCCCGTGCGCTCGGGCTGGTTGAAAAGAAAATGGTCCGGGTTCTCCACGAGGTATGGACCTGCTTGCGCCAACTTGCCCGAACTGGTGAAGCCGAGGACATCAAGCGCGATGAGGTTGATGCCAGGGAAGCCGCATTCTCGCATCATGCCGCCGCGCAAACCGTCCTGACTGTGCCACGCCTCGCCGCGGCGCTCGCGCGGTACGTGCGAGCCGGGGAAGGAGTCGGCCTTGCGGCATTCCATCACCGTACCGTCGTCGTTAAACGACACGCGCCAGAACATCGTGTTGCCGCTGAGCACGGCGAGGTTGCCGCCGCCGCGCAGATACGTTTCCACCCCGCGATACATCGGCAGCGACCAGTATTCATTATGGCCGACGACCATGAAGGTCTTGTAGCCGCGCAATACGCCGGGGTCGCGATGCAGATCGAGGTCGCTGATCACATCGTAGTCGTAGTCTTGTTGTTCGAGCCATGCCTGCGTGAAACGATCGGCGCGGGCGAGGTGGCTGTAGTGGGTCGGTCCACCGTAGAGCACATAGGGCCCGGCGGCGGGCCACGGCATCCGCAGGCCGACTTGATACGTGCCCTGGCCGGCGGCGTGGCTGCGGTAGAGGCAGTAGGCGGGCAGACCACGCGGATCTTTCTCGATGCCGCCAGTGCCCCAGACCTCATGCAAGGGCTCTGGCGTGAGGGCGAACGGCGTGCCGCCGTAGGCGCGCCAGGTGTTCGTCGCGGTGACGAGGAGGATCGGCGCCTTCTTCCGGCGTGGCGCGCGCCGCACGATGAAGGTGCAATGATAAGTGCGCGGCTTGCCAGCGAACTCGAACTCCATCCGCGCGACGTAAATGCCGGA
>NSIG01000084.1 GCA_002737275.1 Opitutia bacterium | reverse complement strand
TGCTGATGGTAAACCCACTCGTCCTTCGCGTCCGGCTTTGGCTCGATCGAACGCACGACGTAAACGACCGAACGTCCGTCCGGCGACAACGCGGGACTCTCGAGTTGCTTCAATTTCAACAGATCGCTCGCCACGATCAGCGCTGACGCGGGTTTCTCCGCCGCGTGGACCGGAGTTCCGATCATGCATCCGACCACCGCACCCCAAAGAACCGCCAACATCAGCTTTGTCTTCATCGACCCAAATTCCCCCGCCCACCCCTTCGTGTCGAAACGAATTCCGGCTTCAGGCCCGGGATTTCCCGTCGGCCTTTTTCGTCTCTTCTCCCCTGCCATTTCCTTGTTCGGCCTGAAATCGTCGCCAAACGAACGGCGCGACCAATTGCCCCCAAAAAGTGGCCGGCATCGCCTCGCGAATCCCGATCTTGGCCGGCGGTCGGCGTCGCATGTCGTCGAAATAGGTGCCAAACATCAGATCCCAGAGCACGAGGTTCTCCCCGTAGTTTTTGTTTCCCTCCCGCAGATCCATGCTGTGGTGCCAGCGGTGCAAACCGGGGGTGTTGAAGACATAATTCAGCCACCCGAATCGCATCCGTACGTTGCAATGCGTGAGGATGCCGATGAAAGCCGTGATCGCGCTCACCCAGATGATGATGTCGCCGGGAGCACCTGCCACCATGAGCAGGGGCATCGCAAACACCATGCTCTTGAGCGTGTCCACGAAATGAAATCTGCCGGTGTTGAAGAACCACAGTTTCATCGAGCTGTGATGCACCGCGTGGAAACGCCAGAGCGGCAACCACTCGTGGCCGAGCCGATGGGCCCAGTAGAGTCCGAATTCCACGAGGACCAAACCCAGTCCCACCTGCACAAAAACCGGCGCACCTTCCGGCCACCACGCGCCGCCGTCGCGCGCGCCCAGTTGTTGCACGATCCCGAAATTCGTCAGCGCCACGCCGCTTTCGTCGACGCCGCTTCGTCGCCAGTGCATCGGCGCGGACTATAGCGCGGATTTTGATGCATAAGCGTGTCGAGCACTTCGGCGATGATACTCAGGGGATCGGCTCGATCGTGGAACTGGTTTTTGATCTCCACTAGGTCACGGTGCTACGTGTCGAACCGCCCCGCGCGCACCACCGCCACTTCGATAGTCGTCTCCGGATTTTGCCGAAACTGCTCCGCCGGATCAGCCAAGCGACGCAACGCGCAAGTCGTGTTCGCCTTCACCAACGCCATGAACGCCGTTTTCAACCGCCACGACATTTAGCCCCACATCGCGGCGGGCTCTAAAATCCTCGCGATCAAGACGTGCGCGGCGGGAACGTCGATCGATGAGACCGATTGCGGCCCGATTAAAATCCTGGCGTCGGCGATGAAGTTTTCTCCCGCAGCAGCAAACTAGCCTCCGCCCAACCCACCTGTTCACCCGCCCGAGCCCCCACGCATCACGCCGTGAACCAAGAACCACCGGCCGAAAACGAGAGCCGTCAGAACCACTGCGCAGGCGACCATCGCTTTGATTTTTTCGGACCGATCCACCTCCAGCCACGAATTAGCGTGGCGTTGGCGCGGTGCTGTCACCGCGGGCGACGACCGCTTGTGCCCTTCCGCGCCAACGCAGCTCGATCATAATCATGCAGCGTCCTCTAATCGTTGCCGATCGCGCAGCCTTTTCTTTTCGGCAAATCGCACGACAAACTGATACCGCGGAATCGATTGGCGGTGAAGCTGGGCAATCTCGTGGCTTCCGTTTCGTTTCTTCGGAAAACAACATGTGCGCCGCGCAAAACAGTCGTCGCAGAGAACGCCATGTCCTCCCTTACTCCGACCAAAGATGCGTCCCGTTTACCTTTCACGAGCCTTCCCTGTCCAAACCCGGAAACCCGGCTCCGCTTTACTGCGGCTTGCCCTGCTCGCCTTGTTTTTCCCGGGCGCGATCACACTTCAAAGCGCCGAAAACCACTCGGCCCCCGCTTCGATCGTTGCCGTCTCAGGCCCCGTTTCGGCTACGCCCGGAAGCGTGGCGGAGCCCGTCACGGGTGATCGCCCCAAGGCCGCGGCCGATCCACAGCGCCTCGATCGCTTCATCGTGACCTCCGCCCGGACCCGACAAGCCCTCGACCGCGTGGCATTTTCCGCCCGTCTGATTGACGGCGCTGACCTCCGCTCAGCTCCCACGGTCACCCTCGACGGCGCCCTCCGCGCGGTCCCGGGTTTCAGTCTCTTCCGCCGCAGCGACAGCCTTTCCGCAAATCCCACCACGCAAGGCGTTTCCCTTCGCGGGCTCGGCCCCAGCGGAGCCAGCCGCTCGCTCGTCCTCCTCGATGGTGTTCCGCTCAACGACCCGTTCGGCGGCTGGGTGCTCTGGAGTCAGCTCCCAAGGGAATCTCTCGCCGGCGTCGAAGTAATCCGTGGCGGCGGGGCTACCGCCTGGGGCAACGCCGCGCTCGGCGGGGTCGTGCAATTAATCACCGCTCCCGTGCGCGGCCGAAGCGCGCGGGCCAGCGCCAGCACCGGCTCCTACCAGACCCGCAGCTTCGAGTTCAGCGCAACCCGACCCGCCGGCAAAGGCACCGTGCAACTTCTCGGCCGCGCGTTCTCTACCGATGGGTTTACCCTCGTCGCCCCGGAACGGCGTGGTCCGATCGATATGCCGGCCGCCAGCGACCACCGCTGGCTCGCCGCCCGTTGGCGCACCCCGTTGACCGACCGCCTCGAAGTCACCGTCACCGCCCGGAGCTTCGACGAAACCCGCCACAACGGTACCCCCTACCAAACCAACCGCTCCCGCTCCGATTTTGCCTCCGTCGTGCTCGTGGCGGAGCCCACAAAAAATTTCTCGTGGAACGGCACCGCTTATGCCCAGAGCGGCCGATTCGCTTCAACGTTCAGCGCCGTTAACGCCGCCCGCACCGCAGAGACGCCCGCCAGCGACCAGTTCGCCGTGCCCGCCACCGCCGCCGGGGCCGCTTGGTCCGGGACTCTGGCTAACGCCGCCGGCGCCCGCACGTCCTTCGGCGTCGATGCCCGCGCAGTCCGCGGCGAAACCCGGGAGAACTTCACGTTAACCAACGGTGCCTTCACGCGCCAACGCTTCGCCGGCGGCAAACAATCCTTCGTCGGCCTTTATGCGCTCCACGAGCACCCCCTCGGTTCAGACTGGACCGCGACGTTCGGCGCCCGCCTCGACGACTGGCGCGAAACCGACGGACACCGGCGAGAGTCCGTCACCGCCACCAGCGCACTCGTCCGCGACGATCGATACGCCGATCGCGATGGCCTCGAATTCAGCCCGAGTGCCGGCCTCGTCTGGCGCGCCCGTCCCGACCTCCGCCTCCGGGCCGCCGCCCAGCAAGCCTTCCGCCGCCCCACGTTAAACGAACTTTACCGGCCCTTCCGCGCCGGCTCGACGGTGACCGAAGCAAATCCCGCCCTTTCTACCGAGCGCGTGCGCACTGCCGAAATCGGTGCCGACTGGACGCGTGGTCCCGCGACGCTGGGCAGCGCCATTTTCTGGAACGAACTGCACGATGCCGTGGGCAACGTTACGATCGCCCGCGGTCCCGGCACCTTCCCCATCGTCGGCTCACTCCCTGTCGGTGGCCTCGGCCGCCAACGCCTCAACCTAGACCGCACCCAAGTCCGCGGGCTCGAGCTCTCGGCCGGTTGGCGGGCCAACGAAACGCTCCGCTTCAACGCCGAAGCGCTGATCAGCGATGCCTCGGTGCTGCGCGCGACCCAAAATCCTGCCTTGGCCGGCAAACGCATCGCCCAAGTCCCCCGTCACAGTGCCACCATCGGCGCGACGTGGCGCGTTCCCCGCGGCCTCACCCTCACCCCTCGGCTGCGCTGGACCGGGGCCCAATTCGAAGACGACGAAAACGCTCTCCGCCTCGGGGAGTTCGTGGTGGCCGACCTCGGCCTAGGCTACCCCCTCGGCCGTAACCTTGAAGTGTTTCTCAATCTCGAAAACCTCGGCAACGCCCGGATCGAGACCGGCCGAAGCCCCGACGGCGTCGTCAACGCCGGCACACCCCGCCTGCTCCTCCTCGGCCTGCGCGGCGCGTGGTAGATATCGACCAAAACAAAAAAAGCCTCCCCACGCGGCGGGGGCTTTTACAAAACTAGAGCGGGCGAAGCGACTCGAACGGCTGCGCTCGCTGCGGCAAGGTTCCTCGCTGTTTCCGGTGGGCAGATCGAATGTTCGGCATTTTAATGCACCCATTTTTCTGACCTACACTTGGCCTGAAAAGGCCCGTGAAATCCAGAAAGATAGGGTCAAAAAGCTGGGGGCCCGGAGGCTCTGGCACGCCTTGATGCCTCCGGGTCGCGGCACGATCCACTCGGTCGCGTGGCCGCCGCACGGTTATAATTCCTGCCGCCACCGGGCCGGTGACCTCGCCCGACTACGCGTGGAATTCCCTCGCGGCACCAGCATCCGGACCGTGCATCCGACCGCTCGTTCAGCCGAGTTCACGCCGACCAGCCGTCCTCGACGGGCGGGCTCGTCACGCGCCGCTGGGCGACCCGCGACTCCGCCTACCGGGCCGATTCGCGCGCGAACTCCACGTCGTAAGTTTGTTGTTGTTGCGCCTGAAAATAGGTCCCTACCCATCGGTCCGTCGCCGGCACGTAGCTGAGGGCATAAAGACAACCAGGATAATTCACGTCCCGCAGTTCCGCCTTCACCTTCAAAACTGCCCCTTCGTTTGAGATCTTGCACCACGCGACCTTGATCGGGTTGGGATTGAAATACGCCGCCTCCGCGCGGCCATCGGGATCAACGGCGTTGATCGCCAAAACGTAGCCCCCGTCCGTGCGCGCCCAGCGCCCTTTCGCCGGCCCGAAATCAACGCTCGCCACCGCCGGAGCCGCCGTCTCCCCGGTGGCTTTCGGCATCGGACCCGCCGCCACCGTCGGCTTCTCCGAGGTGCAGCCCGTGAGAAACAAACCGGCCGCCGCGACCCCAAGCCTAATGCGCCCTCCGAACAGAGTTCTCGCCGATCCGAAAAATTTCATCCCCACAATTCACGCACGCGCCGCGCCCAGTGCGAGCCTGGAAACGCAGCGGGGCCGCCTGTTTTTCAACGGACCTTGGACGCTTGGCGTATATCCGTCTTCCCCCCATGCCGCGCCCTGAACTCTCTCGGGCTCAAACCGCACTCCCGCCGAAACATCGCGCTCAAATACTCCGGATTTTCAAAACCCGTCGTAGCGGCCACTTCCCCTACCGGCAGAGTCGTGCTCACCAAGAGCTCCTTCACCCGCTCCATCCGCAATTTCCGCAGGTGCGCGTGCGGCGTTGTGCCCAGCGCCGCTTTGAACCGCCGCTCCAACGCCGTCCGCGCCATCGGCACCGCGCGCAACACGTCGGCCACGTTGGCCCCGCTCGCCGCCCGCTCCCGCATGAAGCGCACGACATCCGCGATCTTGACGTCGCCCACCGCCGCCACGTCCGTCGATTGCCGCGACGCCACGCCCAACGGCGCGATTTCGTGCAACACCACCCGCAGCGGTTTTCCGGTCATCGCCCGTCGGAGCAGTGCCGCCGCCTCATAGCCCGCACGTGGCCCATTCGGAATCACACTGGAGAGCGGCGGGTCGCAGAGTTCGCAGAGCAACTCGTCGTTGTGCACGCCGATCACCGCCACTTCGTCCGGCACCGACAGCCCCGCCAAACGACATGCCGCCAGCACTTGCTGCCCCCGCAGGTCGAGGCACGCCAAGACCCCGACCGGCCGAACCAGGGTTTTGAGCCAGCGGGCGATCTCCAGCACTTCGTCATCAACGGCGCCGGTCTTTGGGACAAAAATCACACACGAGCCGGCACCGCTCGTCGCCGCCGCAAACGCCTCGCCCCGCCGCCGCGCCCAGTGAAACCGCTCGTCCCCGCAATACGCGAACCGCGGCAATCCCCGCTCAATCAGATGCTGCGCCGCCAGTTTCGCCGTTGCCTCGGCGTCGGTCGCCACCCGGGGAAACACCAGATTCGGTAAGGCCGCACTCACATCGATCACCGGCAAGCCCGTCGCCCGCAGCTCTCGGGCAATCCGGGCACTTTCAACGCGGGCGATCACCCCGTCGCCATCCCAGCCTTTTAACCACGCCGGCACGGCCGCCCCTCGACCTTGCTCCGTCAACCGAATGGACCACGGCCCATGCTCCCGCACCCACGCGCGCACCCCGTGGAGCAGCTCCCGCGCATAGCTGTTCGAGGTCTCGATCAACAGCGCGACTTTCGGCACTTTTTTCATCGTCCCTCCGACCGGTCACTTTGCGGTCGCCGTGCCTTCGCCCGATCTTCAATCGTTGTTTTCACCCGCCAACCGTGCGCCGTCCCCCGCCGGCCTGCGACGCAAAATCTCATATTAAATGTGGATTAACTCCTGCCCTTAAACCCGGCTTCCTGTTACCCTCTCACCTGCATGTTACCCCTGTTTAAGGTCGCAATCCTTGGCGGCGATGGAATCGGCCCCGAAGTCGTGGCCGAAGGCGTCAAGGTCCTGCGCGCCGTCGAAGCCCTGCTCTCCGGCGTTCAGTTCGACCTCGTCGAACACTCCGTTGGCGCCGGCGAATTCCTCCGCCGCGGCGACCCGCTTCCCCCCTCCACGCTCGAACGTATCCGCGAGGCCGATGCCATTCTGCTCGGAGCCATGGGCCTACCCTCCGTCCGTTGGCCAAGCGGGGTCGAGATGACGCCGCAGATCGATATCCGCGAGCAGCTCGATCTGTTTAACGGCGTCCGGCCCATTCGTCTCTTCCACGAAACTCACTCGCCGCTCAAGGGCTACGGCGGCGCCGGCGGTCGCCCCATCGACTTCGTCATCATCCGTGAAAACTGCGAGGGCCTCTTCTCCGAGCGCCGTACGCCGCGTCCCTCCGGCCGCGACTTCGAGACCGACACGATGAAGATCACGCGCCGGGGGGCCGAGCGGGTCTGCCGCGCCGCCTTTCAACTCGCTCTCAAACGCCGGCAACATTGCACCCTCGTCGACAAGGCCAACGTCCTCCCGTCGATGGCGTTTTTCCGCAAAATCTTCGATGAAATCGCCCGCGAGTATCCCACCGTCACCACGGACCGCGTCTACGTCGACGCGATGGCCCTCTTCTTGGTGCAGCGCCCTGAATCCTTCGACGTCATGGTCACCGAAAATATGTTCGGCGACATCCTCTCCGACCTCGCCGCCGGCATCATCGGCGGCATGGGCATGGCGCCCTCCGCCGATGTCGGCGACACCTACGGCGTCTTCCAACCCTCTCACGGCACCGCGCCGACCATCGCCGGAAAAGGCATCGCCAACCCGATCGCCACCATTCTATCCGTCGCGATGATGCTCGAATGGCTCGACCACCCCGAGACCCTCCGCGGCGCCCGCCTCATTACCGACGCCGTCGCGCGCGTCTTGGCCTACCCCGCCCATCGCACCGCCGACCTCGGCGGCAAGACCTCCACCACCCAGATGGGCGATCTCATCTGCCACGCTCTCCCCTAGTTGCCTAACTGACATGCGCCTTTTGAACTGCCATCCCAGCTCCACCCAAAAATAAAATGATCCCCCGTATCCTCCTGCTGCTTCTGGCCACCGCCACCGTCTCCCTTGCCGCCGAATCGACGCCGCCTTGGCGCCAACTTTTCAACGGCCGCGATCTTCAAGGCTGGAAGATTGTCGGCGCCACGCCCCAGGCCGCCGCCTACGTGGACGAGGGCGCACTCACCGGTCACATGGTGCGCGGCACGCCTGAACACACGTTCTTTTGCACCGCCGAGAGCTTCGGCGACTTCATCCTCGAAGTGGACTGCTATCAGACCGGCGGCTTCAACACCGGCGTCCTTTTCCGCTGCATCGAAACGCCTCCGAGCGCCAGCGTGCGGCTCCACGGCTACCAAATGAAGATCGATCCGTCCCCGACTCGCCAATGGACCGGCGGCATCTTCGACGACTACGGCAAGAACTGGCTCTGGCTCCAAAATTTGAAGACCAACGACCGTGGCCGCACCGCCTACAAGTTCAACGAATGGGCCCGCTTCCGCATCGAAGCCGTCGGCTCATCCGTCAAAATTTGGGTCAACGGCCTCCCCACCGCTCACTTGATCGACGACAAATACACCCGCGGCCCGATCGCCTTTAAAATCCACTCCTTCCCCGCCAACGGCGACGCCGCGCAGGAGAAAAATCTCATTCGCTTCAAAAATATCCGCATCCTCACCACCGACCTCGCGCGCTACGCCCAGCCCATCGACTTACCTGCATTGCCTCGCGACTCCACCCAGACGGTCCTCCCCAAACCTTAATCCGGACCGGCTATTTTCCCGCCGCTCAGTCCCGCCCCTCCCATGCCCCTACCCCGGATCGTTGACCTCACGTTGCCGCTTACCCCCGGCCAGCGCGGCGTCTCGATGGAACCCAAATTCACCGTGGCCCGCGACGGCTGGAACGCCGCGACTTGGCAACTCTACTCGCACGCCGGCACGCACATGGATGCGCAGCTTCATTTCGGCGCTGGCCCCGAGACCATCGACACCAAGCCCCTCGAAAATTGCCTCGGTCCCGCGACCGTCGTTAACCTCGCCCCCCTCGCCCCGCGCACCCTGCTCACCGTTGCTCACCTTGGTTCCGTCGCTTCGACGTTCACCGCCGGCGACAGCCTTCTACTCCGCACCGACTGGCACAAATACGCCGCCGATCCCGCCGTCTACCGCGACGGTCTGCCGCGCATCGGCGAGGAGCTCGCGCACTGGTGTGTGGCGCAGCGCGTGAAAATCCTCGGCGTCGAGCCGCCCTCCGTCGCGGACGTGAACAACCTCCCGGAGGTCACGCGCATTCACCATATCCTGCTCGGCGGCGGCGTCACGATCGTCGAGGGCCTCGCGTTTCTCGACCGGCTGACGCAGCCGCGGGTCCTGTTCGCCGCGCTGCCGCTGAAGCTAGCCGGCGGCGACGGCTGCCCGGTGCGCGCCTTCGCCGTCGAGGGAATCGATCCTACAGTGCTCAACGGCTGACAACTCCGATTCCCGTCCCATCGGCGATCGAAAATCACGAATCGAAAATCCCGTCATGCTGCCCCGTCGCGCGATCGTTGTCACCGGCACGTTCCTTCTCTCGATCCTCCTTTATGTGGACCGCGTGTGCATCTCGACGGCCAAGGGCCCGATCACGCAGGAACTCGGCCTCACCGACACGCAATTCGGCTGGGTCATGTCGTCGTTCGCGATCGGCTACGCGCTTTTCCAGACGCCCTCAGGAATGCTGGCCGATAAAATCGGCGGCCGCAAAATCCTCGCGGCTATCGTCATGATTTGGTCGCTGTTCACGGGCCTCAGCGCGCTCGCGTGGAATTACACCTCGCTGCTCGTCATCCGCTTTCTCTTCGGCGCCGGCGAGGCGGGCGCGTTTCCGGGCATGGCGCGCGCGGTGTATTCGTGGATTCCTACGGGCGAGCGCGGGCTCGTGAAGGGCATCAATTTTTCCGGCTCACGCCTCGGCGCGGCGTTCGCTCTGCCCGCGCTCGCCACCACGATCGATTCGCTCGGATGGAAACTCACGTTTGCCGTGCTCATGGGCATCGGTTGCCTCTGGTCGATCGCCTGGTGGCTCTGGTTTCGCGACGACCCGATGGATCACCCGACGATCTCCAAAGAGGAACTCGCCTACATCGTCGCGCATCGGCAAGCCGGCGCGGACACCGCACCCGCCGGCAAGCTCCCACTCGGACGCATGTTCCGCTCGGCGGGCCTATGGCTGATGATGGTGCAATACCTCTTCGCCAACTTCACCACGTTCTTCTGCCTCACGTGGCTCTATCCACACGTCAAGGCCACCTACAAGCTCAACTCCGCCGACGCCGGCCTCTACGCCATGGTTCCGCTGCTGTGCGGCGCCGTGGGCAACGTGTTCTCTGGCTGGCTCGTCGATCGCATCTACGCCTCGGGCCGTCACGCGCTGTCGCGCAAGCTGCCCGCGATTTTCGGGTTCGCGCTCACGGCCGTCGGCATGGTGATCAGCGTGCGGCAGGCGGAGGTCGGCACGGCGATTTTCTGGCTGTCGCTCGCGGTCTTCGGCGTGGACATGGTGCTGAGCCCGTCGTGGTCGTTCTGTATCGATATCGGCGGCAAGCACGCCGGACAGGTCTCCGGCACGATGAACATGGCCGGCAACATCGGCTCCGCGATCATCGGCCCGCTCTTCCCGACGCTGCTCCTCTGGACGGGCAGCGCCAACGTCTTCTTCTACATCGTCGCCGGGTGCAGCGTGCTCGCCGCGCTGTGCTGGCTCGCCGCCGACCCGACGAAAAAAATCGCCGACGTCGCTCCTTCTCCCGCCGCCCCATGAAAATGCCGCGCCTCCTCCCGCCGCGCCGCGCCATCGAACGGCGCAAATAAGCGGGCGACACCATGCGTAATCGAAAACTTGCAACTGCCTTCGCAGTGATCGCGTGGTGCGCGTTCGCTCCGGCCCAGCCGGCGCCGGTGGATCTGATGACCGCCATGGATCACGGGCCGTTCGTGTCCTCCACGCTGACGGACGATCCATTATCAACGAGCGGCATCTTCGTGTATAAAGGCATCGCGGTTCGCGTCGCGCCCGACGCGGTGCTGGTCTTCGACACCGACCTGCTGCGCGTCGCCCGCGGATGGACGGGCGGCTTTCTGAAATGGTCTCCTGCTCGACACGGCCTCCAGGAATGGCCAACCCCGGATGGTTTTTCCCATCACACCACCGGCCCGCGACCGGGCTGGTCCCGCAACAAGAACTTCACCGATCCGCGGTCGCGACCCTACGGGCCGGTGCCGGCTACCGTCGGCCGTTACCAGGGCCTTTATCTGCACGGCGACCGCGTGGTCTTCTCGTATCGCATCGGCGCCGTGCAAGTGCTCGACGCGCCCGGGTTCGAGCGGCTGGAAAATCGGCCGGTTTTCACCCGGACCTTCAATGTCGATGCGAGCGTCGAGTCGCTTTCGCTCCTCGTCAGCGACGTCCCCGACGGTCCCGCGAGCACGTTCGAAACGCGGCGCCAGACGCCGGCCAATGGTCAGGCGGTCATCCGCACGGGAGAAGCGACCCGCCGGATCGGTTTTCGCGGGTTGCCTCCGGACGCGAGGTGGCGCCGGGAGCACCGGCAGCTCATTCTCGACCTGCCACCGCTGAAGGAGCCGCTCCGCTTCGAGGTCGCCCTCGGGCCGATCGAAAACGGCAACGGCGACTATCTGACTGCCTACCTCGCGCGCACAGGGGAGGTCGCCGATCTTGCCCCGCTGCGCCAGCCCGGGCCCCCGCGTTGGCGGGAGATCGAGACGCAGGCCGTCGTTGGTCAGGATAACGCGAGCTTCGCCGTGGACGAACTCACGTTACCGGAGGACAACCCGTGGCGATCGTATCTCCGGCCCTCGGGACTCGACTTTCTGCCAGATGGTCGCGCGGTCGTGGCGTCGCTGAGCGGCGATGTCTGGCTGGTTGACGGGATCGGCGAGACGCTCGGGACCTTGCGCTGGAAACGCTTCGCCACCGGCCTCAACCAGCCGCTCGGGGTGCGCGTGGTCGACGGGAAAATATATATCACCGGGCGCGACCAGATCACGCGCCTCCACGACTCGAACGGCGACGGAACGGCCGACTACTACGAAAATTTCAATAACGACGTGATGGCGGCGACGAACTTTCACGCGTTCACCCTCAACCTCGAGACCGACTCGAAAGGTAATTTCTATTTCGCGAAGGCGACGCCGTGGCCTCCGGTCCCCAAAGGCGTGAAGGCCGAGATCACCCCGCATCATGGGGCGCTCTTTCGCCTGTCACCCGACGGCTCGAAGCTCGAAGTGGTCGCCGATGGATTGCGCAATCCGAACGGCATGACGATCGGGCCGGGTGACGAGATCGTCTACAGCGACAACGAAGGCAACTGGGTCCCGACGAGC
>NSIG01000083.1 GCA_002737275.1 Opitutia bacterium | reverse complement strand
CCTGCGCGAGGCGGTGGTCGCCCCGCTCTACCTCAATACCCGCACCTGGCTCATGTCCCCCCGGGTCCACGGCTGGAGCGAAGACGCTTTCTGGAGCCGCCACTACCACGGCGTCCGGATGGACGCTAAGTGACGGCCTCGAGGCATTTCACACGGTGTCGGCGTTCGGCCTCAATTCCACGGCGCGTTCAAAATCAGACGCCCACCGATTTTCTGTAGGAGCCTGCTGGCGGGCGATCTGGTATTTCGCCGACGCACCTCGTCCTGAATCCCCTGCAAGCAGGCGCCTACCTTCGGGCAAATTGTCTGGTCCGACCACCCACGAGCGCGAGCAGGCTCGCTGCCTACTACGCCGACGAAGTGCATCTCAGTCTCTTGAAAAATGAATCATCCCCGCCTGCTTTTGTTCATGACGGCAGCCGGAATTTATGTGGGCACGTTGTGGCTGGGGGATCGGCGGGCCGCCCGCGCGGGGACGCCAAGTCAAGGGGGACTCCCGGGTGCAACCGACGCTCCGCAGCGGGCGGTGATCATCGCGGTGACGGGAGCGTTGGCGATTCTCACGGTGGAGACTTGGGGTGAGGCGGCCCTCGGGATCGCGGGGGAACAGTCCCGGATGACGTGGCTGTTTGCGCTCTACTCCGTGGTGGCGGCGCCGATCATTGAGGAGTTGATTTTTCGCGGCTGGCTCGTGGTGGAAAACTGGGGACGCGCCGTGACGTGGGCCGCAGCCGTCGGGGCGTCGGTCATCTTTGCAGTGCTGCATCCGTTTTTGTGGCGGTGGGATGACGCAGGGTTTGCGCTGACGCTGGGAGCAAAGGGCTGGTTCAGCACTGGGGTGGTGTTCGCGACGTCGCTCTGGCTCTACTCCGCACGGCTCGCGGCGTGGAATCCGCAGCGCTCGCTGTCACCGTGTTTCGTCGCGCACGCTGCGCAAAACGCGGGGGTCGTCGGGGTAAAACTCGTGGCCGGGTTCATGGGTGGGCTCTGGTAGCGGGCTGCGTGGCGGCAACGAAACACTCCGGCCACGAAAAAGGCCGCACGGGTAAGATGCGGCCCTGGAGAGTCACCAGATATCGGCCCGCAGGCCGCCGCTGGGTTAAGGAACTTCGTAGACTTCGACGAGGACGGTTCCGGTGCCGGGGGCCGCTCCGCTGATTTGGGCGTAGTAGATGCCCGGCGGCAGGTTGATGAGAATCGCAGAGTCTCTCGCACCGGCGGTGAGCGCAAACGCACCCACCTTCACGGAGGCTTCGTTGATCAACGCCGCATCATTACCGATCTCCCAATTATCGTTTTCGCGAATCACCACGCCGTCGCTACGGAGGAGACTGAGCATCGGGTTGGCCAAGGTATTAGGGAGATTAAACGGCGCACCTCCCAAGGTCGGGCCGACGGCACGGATGAGCACCTTCTTGGCGATCGATCCGCTCACCATAAAGCCCGCGATAATCTCGTTTTGCGCCGTCGTGAGCATGGCACGGGTGGCTACATTGGTGAGTTTCTGGGTCGAGAAAGCCTGCTGGGTGTCGAGGTCGTAGAGTTCGACGAGGGCGAGGCCGCTGCGACCACCGACGCCGCTGACTAGGGCGGTATAAGGGCCGGGCGGCAGCGTCGCGATGATCGCGGAATCCAAACTCGTCGCCGGTAGAGCGAACGCGCCGACTTGTGCGGAGGCTGCCACTACATTGGCCGCACCAGCCCAACTGTCATTGGAGCCAATCAACGTGCTGCCACTAAAGAGTTCAAGCCGGGCGTGAGCCAATGCACCGGTCACACCAAACACGGCGAGCGTGGGGCCGATCGCGCGAATCAGGACGCGTTTCGGCTGGCTACCACTCACGGCAAACCCGGCGACGAGCACGTCGTTGCCGGTGCCGACCGGACCGCGCGTCGAGAGGTTGCGCAAGAAGCCGTCACTAAAAGAAACGCCCGACGCGAGCGCCGCCGTGAACGTGCCGCCGGGACCGCCCGTGAGCGTGCCGCCCAGGAACCCGGTCACGGGATCGGCGCGGCCGATGAACCGATTACCGGAGGACGTGGTAATGGCGAAGGCCCCAGTGCTGCTGAGAGCACCGGCCCCAGCATCGCGGAAGGACCCGCCATCCGTAATGTAGACAAAAATGGCCCCATCGGAGCCGACGATGGCATCGACCAAGCTGGTCGGCCGCCCAGAGAGATTACCCGAATACAAGCCTGCAGCCACGCTGCCGCTCGCCATCGGGAAGGTGACGGGGCCGATAAAGGTCACCCGACCGGCGTCAAGCGTTCCGGACGCGCCCGTGTCGTTGACGGAGCCGGAAATGATTCCACGACCGAGCGAGTCCGGTCGGAAGAAGCCACCGCCGAGGTCGAGAGGCAGACTGTCGTAGAAGTAAACGCGATTGGGCGTGGTGGTGGAGAAACCAATGAAGACGGCCGTTTTCCCGCGAATGCTGATGGCCGCGAAGCGCCCGAGCTCGCCACCACCGGCATAGGTGCCGGTGTAAACCGAATCGGATCCACCGGACGAGGCCCCCATCGCCAAGGTCATGAGGGTGGCCGACGTGGTGACGGCACCGGAATTATCCAAGGCGACCGCGGTAAGGTGATAGCTGCCTTCGGCAGTGGGCGTCCATTGCACCGAGTAAGGCGGGGTCGTGTCCGTGCCAATCGAGAGACCGTTGGCGAAGAACTGCACGCTGGCGATGGTCCCATCCGGATCAGCGGCCGTGGCCGCGAGCATGGCCCCGGAGCCGACGCGGACGATGGACCCATTGCTCGGCGACGTCAGCGCGACCGACGGGGCGGCGCCGGACGAGACCATGACCGAGGCGGCGGACGACGTGGTCTGGTTACCGAGATTGTCGGTGGCCACAGCGAGCACGGTGTAGGCACCGGCGGTCTTGGGCGTCCACGTGACGGAATACGGAAAGGCGATGGCCGTCCCGAGGATGGTGCCATTGACGGAAAACCGGACGCTCACGACGGTGCCGTCTGCATCAGCCACCGCCGCCGTGATAGTTTGCGCCGTGTTGACGAAGATTGTCGCGGGCACGATTGGGGTCAGCGGAGAGAAGACCGGCGAGGCACCGGAGCTGACGACGACGGTGATGGTGGCCGAGGTGGTTTGTGAACCCAAGTTGTCGGTCGCGACCGCGGTGAGGCTGTAGCTGCCAGCGGCGGTGGGCGTCCAAGAAAACGCAAACGGAGCCGTCGTTTGAGTGCCGAGAGTCGTGCCGTTGGCGAGAAACTGAACACTGGCAATCGAACCACCGGAGGCGGCGGTGGCCGTGATCGTGGTGATGGCATTGATCGAGACCGGGGTGGGCGACGTGATGCTAATCGTGGGCGCAGTCAGGTTCGTGACGCTGACGGTGGAATTGCCGGCGCCAGTCGTGGTCGTCTGGTTGCCACCATTGTCTGTCGCCACGGCCGTCAGGGTGTAGTTGCCGGTGGCAACGGGTGTAAACTGTACGCTGTAGGGAAAGGTCGTATCCGTGCCGATGGATACGCCGTTGGCGAAGAACTGGACGCTCGCGATCGTGCCGTCGACATCGCTCGCGGCGGCCGAGACGGCGGTGGGGGCGTTGGCGAACAGGGCGGCACCGGTCGCAGGCGACGTGATACTGACCGTGGGCGCGGTCGGGCTGACGGCGGCGATCGTGATATTCACATTGGCCGAGGAGGCCTGGTTGCTAAAGGAGTCGGTGACGAGGGCACTCAGGGAGAAACTGCCCGTCGCGGTGGGGGTCCAAGTAGCATTATAGGGGAAGCTGGTGTCGATGCCGAGACTGGTGCCGTTGACGAAGAATTGGACGCTGGCGATCGTGCCGAGCGGCGCACTCGCACTACCGATCAGGGTGATCGCGCTGTTGACCGGATATGTCGTGGCGGTGACCGGACTCGTCACTGCAACAGCAGGAGGAGTCGTGGCGGCGGGCAGGGCGTTGATCCGGCGGTCGTGCAGGAAAACATCGCGGAAGGCATTTAAGTCGGGTGACGTGCGGTTGGTCGCGCCATGGATGAGGCCCCCGGTGTTTTCCGCGTCCGAGGGGAACGCGACCCAGCGACCGTCGGCGCTGATCACCGGATAAATATCGGACCCAGCGGTACTGGGGGTGCCGAGAAGAGAGGAGGTCTGGTAGCCGAAGCGGTTCTTGCTCACCATCGTGGTGGCGAGGTTGGCGGCGGTATCGAAGGTGCCGCTGTTGCTCACGTCACGGTCCATCACGAAGACGTCCATCGCGCCGTTGGCGTCGGTGGTGGTGGCCTGGCCGTTGCTATCACCCGCCGTGAGATTATCGGCGAGCGAGGCGAAGGCGACGTAACGGCCGGTGGCACTGATACTGGGGTTGATGCTGCCGAGTTGTTGCGCCGACGTGGCGGAGGGATCGGTGGCCTGGGCACCGGCGGAGGAGACGCTGACGCGGGTGATCGCGCGCGCGACGCGGTCGTAGACAAAAATATCGGATACGGCATTGGTATCGGTGCCAGCGGTGATGAGATTGCTGGCCTCGGAGCCGAAAGCCACATGGCGACCATCGGCGGAGATGCCCGTAGTCACCCCCGTGTTACGATTGAGCGAGGGAGCGCGGCTGGACCCGTTGCTGGCGGCGGCGGCGGTACCGAAGGACGCGAGGGTCGTCGTGGAGTTCGTGACGTCGCGCAGGTAGATATTGCGAAAACCGCCGCCGACCGTACCGCCGAGGTTGGTCGCGTCCGAAGCGAAGGCGACAAACTGGCCATCCGCGCTGACGGTGGCTTGGATGCTGTGGCCGTTGCCCGGGGTGGCGGCGCCGGTGGCCTGCGAAATGAGAACGGTCGAAACATTCCCCGCGGTGTCGTAGGTGCCGGAGTTCGCCACGTCGCGGTCGCGGAGATAAACATGCGTCACGCCGACGGAGGTGCCGGCGACGATGAGGTTGGTGGCGGTAGATTCCCAAGCGACGTAGCGACCGGTGACGCTGATGGCGGGTTTGAAGTTGGAGCCGTTGCTCTGGACGCCGGCGGTCGACACGCTCACGCGGGTGATGACGCCGGTGAAGACATTGACGATGTAGATGTCCGAAAAGCCGTTGGTGTCGTCGAGGGCAAGATTGGTCGCATCGGAGGAGAAGGCCACGTAGGTGCCGTTGGTCGAGACGGCGGAAATGGCGGGGTGGTTGGAGGCGCCGTTGGATTGTGCGCCCTGCTGCGCGACGCTGAGGCGACGGGCGGTCGCGGTCTGGTTGTCGTAGATAAACACATCACGGACCGAGTTGGTGTCTCCGGTGACGAGCGTCGTGGAGTCGGAGACATAGGCGGTGTAGCGTCCGTCGGAGGTGACCGTCGGGTTGTCGCTGTAACCGTTACCCGCAGTGGAGGCCCAGTTGACCGTGGGGAAGTTCGTCGGCAGCAGACTGATCCGGGCGGCATTGGTGTCCGGGGTGGAGTAGATGTTGTTACCGTTGTCAGTCAGGTCATTTTCAATCGTCTCGGTGACACCGGCCAGAGTGTCGATCTTGGCCATCACATAGTAGGAACCTGCGAAGTTACCGGGCAGAACCTGATTCCAGCCGATCGTGGTGTTGGTGTTGTTGGCGTTGAGCGGGAAACCGCTCGAAGCGGTGACTTGATGCGCAGTCAGCAGAAAATCGTCGGCGTCGCCAAAGGTGGGATTGCTCGAGAGGATGACCTCGATGCGGAAGGAAGCCGCGTTGCCGTTCGTGCTCGAGACGTAGGGGACGTTGTTCAAACCAATGCTGCGCGTACGATTGGTGTAGCTGAGCGTCATCGGAATCACGTCGCCACCGCGGTAGGCGGTGCCGGCCGGATAGGTGAGCCCGGTGATTGCGAGGTCGGGGGTGCCCGTGACGGTGAGCACCTTGGTGGCAGAGAAGGAACCCGAGGCCGTGCCGCCCGCGCTAGCTCCAGTCAGCGTGACGCTCGCATCGTAGGAACCCGCCTGCGAGGTGATGGTCGGGACCGTAAATATCCGGGTAAACGTGCCCTCACCGCCGGCGCCCACGATAACCGCCTTGGTGGAAAAAGTGACGGAGTCCGTCGAGATCGTGGCCCCCGTGACGCGGTGGGTAAACACGACGGTTCCCGTGACCGTCCCGCCCGCAACCATATCGTCCGCCGGGGTCGCGGTACCGGCATTCGTAGCCGAAACGGAGATAGTGATCGCTTCACCGGGCGCGGCCGACGATGCGGTTGCGGTCACGCCGGAGGGGATCATGACGGGGGCGGCTTGAGTCGCGACACTCGCGAGGAACGGGAGGGCGGCGCCGAGAAAGAATCGGAAGAAAGGTTTCATGGTAGGCACCTCGTGGTCGGGCTGAGTGGCGGGTTGGCGCGCGAGACGGTTACTTCTTTTCGTCTGGGTCCTATTGCCGGACGGAGGAATTCTTAGCGGGCGCTTGTTCGCCGGGTTTTAACTCACCCGGTTTGACGGAGGGTAGGAAAGGGGATGAACCGTCGCGGAAACCCGGCAGGTCCTCGCGCGTGATCTCCAATTGCCGGACGCGGCTGGAATCGAAGATCTGCTCCGTCGCGCCGCCTGCGGCGCTGATGGTTTTAGCCGTGATGAAAATGATGAGATTCACCTGCTGGACGTTCTTATCGTCGTGCCTAAAAAATCGGCCCAAAAGCGGGATGGAGCCGAGCACAGGAACACGGTTGCCGACGGCGCTCGTCTGCGTGGTGATAAGGCCACCGATGCCCATGGTGAAACCATCCTTCAGGGAGACCTGCGTCTTCGCTTTGCGAGTGTCCACCACTGGAAGGCTGGCACCGTTAAAGGTGACCGATCCGGTGGATTGGCTGACTTCGGGCTCAACGGTGAGCTTGATATCGCCGCGTGCGTTCACCTGCGGAGTCACTTTAAGGATGATACCGATCGGTTTGTAGTCGAAGCCGTTTACTTCAAACGTGCCCGTCTGTTGATTGAAGGCATATCTCGGGATGGGCGTTTCCCGGCCGACATTAATGAGCGCTTCGGTATTGTTGAGGGTGACGACCGTGGGGTTGGAGACGATCTTGGAACTGGTGGTCGTCTGAAGCGCGCTCAGCACGAGGCTGAAGTCGCTGGCCGAGAACACGGCCGAGAGCGCTTTGCTCGTGGTGCCGCCGTTGGCCAAAGAGGACAACGCGTTAAACGCGTCGGTCACGGTGCTCGCGACTCCGCTGGTCGTATCGTTGCTCGTGGAGGTGGTCGTGCCGCCAGTGGTGCCGGTGGTGGTGCCCGTCGTCGTGCTGGAGCTGAGGGTCCCGTTGCTGCCCGTGGTCGACGTGTTGGTGGGCGTGCCGTTGCTAGAAGTGACCGTTCCAGTGGTATTGGAACCTGTGCTCTGCGTGCCAGCGGTGCCACCCGTGACAGCGCTGGTCGTGGATCCGCTTGTGCCGTTGGTGCTGCCAGCGTTGGTACCGTTGGTGGCGTTGCGAGTGTTGCCGCGGTTGGCGTTGTTGCCGTCGGTCTCGCTTTGGGTGCGAGCGCGATTAAAGTTCCCCGCCAGATTGCCAGCCTTGAGTTGGTAATTGGCCAACGAGGACCAATTGACACCGATATTCTTCACGTCGGAACTGGTGACTTCGACAAACTTTGTCTCGATCATCACTTGATCCGTAGCCCGATCGAGTTGTTCGATAATGGGTTTGATCCGAGTCAAGCGCGTGGGCCGTTCGGTGATCACCAAACTATTGCTGCGAACGTCGACGACAATCTTGCCGCCAGCGGCCGCATCCACGAGGGAGGTGATGGTGAGGACAATGTCGGCTGCGCGGGCGTAGTTGATGAAGAACACCTCGGTGATGACGGGTTCTTGGGTGAGGCTTTCGTTGCTGACTATCTTAATGATGTTACCGTCCTCGACGTAGGTGTAGTTCACCGGGCCCAAGACATGGGTGAAAATCTGGCGCCAGCTGACGTCGCGCAGCTTGATCGTCAGCTTTCCCTGCAAGGTCTCGGGCATGACCAAGTTGATTTCAAAGAGATCAGCCACATTGCTGAGGATGTCGCGAATGTCCTGATCGCGAAAATCCACCGACACGCTATCTTTACCGGCGGCGTCCTTGGCCTTGGCCGCAGTGACCTTCGCCGCTTCTTCGCCCGATTTTGGAAGCACTTCGACAGCAGCGGGCTTGTCGGCGAGCTTGCCAGCTTCAAGTGTCACCGGCCCGGTTTGGGCCGGAGGGGTCGTCGGAGGCTGGGCGCCAGGGGCTTGGGCGTGGAGGGCGGACCAGACCGCAGTCAACAGGAGAGCGATGGCGGTGATCGGAGAAAGAGGTCGAGTACTCATGGGGACTTTCCTGATTTGATGGACCGAGTGATTTCCTCGTTGCGGAAGCGAAGGGTAAAGGTGGTGGAATCGATGGCGATCAGTTCAAGTTCGTAGTCCTTGCCGCTGGCCGGATCCGCGACTGCAAATTTATTGCCGATTTTGACATGGTTTCTCCCGAAAATGAGGAGAGCTTCGCCGCCCATCTTGATCGTGCCGGTGGGCCGGATTTTAGGCGCGATACTTTCCAGAATCTCGCGGTCGGAGGGAGGACGAAGGGCCTGCCCGCCTGCGGCCGGACCCAGCGCCCCACCCGGTCCAACGACTCCGCCCGGCGATCCGCCGGCCGAATTTGCGCGAACCGCGTCCGCCGCGCGCAGCTCCTCGGGATCGGGTTGCTCAAAGTTTGCCGGACTAAACGGGTGTGGCAAATCTGGTGGCAGGGCCGCCGGCTCAGGCACCCGGGCCAGTCGCAGACCCAACTCGACGACCACCCGGCGTTTCTCCGGTGATACGAGACCTGAATTCGGTTTGCCGGTTGCACCGGAAAGGGCACCGGAACTTAGCACTGCACCGGCGATAAAGAATGCGAATCGGAGGTTCATGGCAAACCGAGCAGCTCGACGCTGACGGACAAGTTGAGGGGTGAATTGCGGTCCACGGAGCCGGCGAGCGAGAACGTGAGCACCCGACAGTAGTGGGTGCCGCTTTCCAATCGGCGGAGAAATCCGAGGAGTTGAGGGAGGGTCCCCTGCACCGAGAGATTGCAGGGTAAAGGGACAAACGCGGCCTTCGCATCTTTCTTGACTGCGGGCGGAGAAATGCGCGGGTCCGTCGTGAGCTTCACTCCGCTCTCGCTTTCAATTTTATAGAAATACCGGAGGTTAATCGTGAGCTGGCTGGCTCGTACCAGCCGGGCGCCGATCACTTTGTTGGCGGCGACCAACGCTTCGTAGTGCTCCTGCAGCTGGTTCGCATTCCTGAGATTCGAGGCGAGCCTTTGACCTTCCATTGACTTCTGTAAGAGCTCGGCCTCGGACTCGGCCACCTGACCGCTGCGGTAATACGCGCAGCCACCCACCACCAATGACAACAAGCCGCAGCCGATGCCGATGGGGTTCTTGCGAACGAAGGCCAAAAGTTCGTCTTTACTCATGGTTTTTTGACGGTCGTGACCCGTAGCCGGAAAAATAGCTCAACCGCGAGGCGACCCGTCGCGGGATTGCGGGTCGAGGCGGTGATGGAAAAATCATCAAACTGCGCCAGTTTCTTGTCCGC
Organism: Opitutia bacterium; assembly: GCA_002737275.1. Lineage (GTDB taxonomy): Bacteria > Verrucomicrobiota > Verrucomicrobiia > Opitutales > Opitutaceae > Tous-C4FEB. Next base: position 2,428 of record NSIG01000083.1, on the reverse strand, counting down.
CCGGAGTTGATCAAGGTAGTGGGTCGCATAGCCGAGGGCAGCGTCGGACGTGCCACGCACCGTCAGGCGGACCACGAGGCCGTTATCGCGCAAATCGAGCCCGTCGAGCGCGATATTGGCGGGCAGCGTCTGACCCAGATGCACGATCAAATCCGAGACCACTTGTTTGGACTTACCGAACGCGTCCACTTCCATAATTTTTGCCTCCTCCGCCTGGAACTTCTGGTAGAGCGCGACCGCCTTGGCGCTGCCTCCTGCGTCCCGATCAATCTGCTCTTGCCAGTCGGCTATCTGGAGGTTGAGCCCGTGCAGCTGCCGCTCCTGCACCCCGCAAAAAATCGCCACCGCAAGGGCGATGGTCACGGCCGCACCGTTGACGAAGAAGGCCGTGCGCACGACCTTGATGTCCGGTAAATTTTCGGCGTTCCGGAAATTCGGATGCCACGCGGGCACGAGGGGCGCGGCGCCCACGTCATTTTTTTTCTTCAGGAACGACAACATGGGCGGACGGGGAGGAGTGGTAGTGAGCCATCAGGCCGAGCAGGCCAAACCAGCGAATATCTTGGGCGGTCTTAGCCAAGGCCTCCGGCAGGGATATCTGCCGCGACTGGAGCCACGGCGCAGGATCAAGGGTCAGGCTCGTGATGCCAAGCGCGCTGGCGATCGCGGCGTCAAGCCACGCGAGCTTGGGCGACAACTGCGTGCAGAGCACCTGTCCCACCGACTGACCGGTCTGCACTTCATAAAACCCGATGGAGGATTGGAGCTCCTTCAACAATCGTTTGACGAGCAAGGGGCCCATGCCGGTGAAATCAAACGTGTTTGAGTAAAATAGTTTTCGCGCCGACTCCTCGTCCTTTAGCCCCAGCTCCTTTAGGACGATGGGCACCATCGCATCCAATCCCTGCGAGATCGGGCGAGAGACGTCCACTCCCGTGGCAGAAACGATAAACGAGTGCGTCGTGTCCGCGCCGATTTCGAGCACCAACGTGGGAGTCTTCGACTTCGTAAAAGCCAAACCATCGACCACCCCACCGAGCATCGCGACGGAGCCGAGCTCAAGTCGTTCGGGATAAATGCCCGACTCCAACAGAAAATTTTGCGCCGTGGCAATGTCCTCGCCGGGCATCCCGCAGAAGATGACCTCCTTCTGGGTCGCTTTGGCTAGATCGTAATCCGCCCCGTCCGCTGCATTGAGGATCGAGATCGAATATTTATCCTGCTCGATGCGAAATTGTTGCGTGCAAACCTCGGCGAGATAGGCGGGCTCATTGAGTCGCTTCAACTCCAGCGCGTGGCGACGTACGAGGCGTTTTGCCGGATAAATGCCCACGCAGGCATGCAGGTAACCGCTGGGAGCTTTTTTTGGCTGAATCTGCTGAATACATTCTTCCAGTGCGGCGGCATCGCCCCGCGGGCATTCCCGCATATCTTCGACGGTAAACGGTGCCACCGGCGAAGAGGTTCGCGCCAACATCACCGCGTGATCGTTCAGTTCGACGAAGAACCCTTTAGGTTTCATGGGATAAAAACATAGGACCTAGAGATTTTCGGGTGGTGGTTAACTACGCTTGGGTAAAGAGGCGACGTCTTCGGCACGTCGAGCTTGCCGGGAAGACACGTAATGCAAAAATGTTAATCACCTTCGGATAAACAATCGTAAACCCAGTGGTCGAAACTACATAATCCCCTCTGGCATGACAAGATTAAAACTCGGATTTACCCGCGTTCTGGATGCCCTTTACCTATCCTTAAGGAACGACTGATTTCCAGGCGCTCCGCGCAAGGCAGTCCTTCCCCCTCGGCGCAGACCTTGCGTGCCGTCCGAGCCAGACGTCATGTCGCGGCTGTCACCGGCTCTTGTCCGGTGCCGTCAAAGCCTCCCCTGCGCGCCGGAATAACCATCTCGATGTCCGCGTGGACGGTTCGCCAAACCCTGCGACCGTTTCCGCCCACCAAGGCCGACCGTCTCCGTTCGCCCCGCCCCGCCGAACATCGCCACGAAAACAGATGACAAAACCGTTTAACGCTTCTCTCGAATCAACACTGCAACCTCAAATCCGGGCCCAAGATAAAAACCCGTCGCCACATGCGACGGGTTGGCGGACGATGAGACGCGGTCGACGAGGACGGCAGGGTTGCGCGGAGACGCGCAACTTACTGCTGCCACGAGCGCTTCTTATGCCGATGCGACTTCAAGCGTTTGCGGCGCTTGTGCTTGTTCATCTTCAGACGACGTTTCTTTTTGAGATTGCCCATAAATAAGAGGAGAAAACGTGCGGCGCGCGCACCGCGCTGTCCAGCCCGAATTTTTCACCGATGCTTTTGCCCGTGTTTTCCCCGTCAAAAACCCACCTCCACGCGTCGGCGCACGCGTGTAAAAACCACCTCGCACGTGACCCGCGCCGTGGAAATCCCCGTGAGCATC
>NSIG01000082.1 GCA_002737275.1 Opitutia bacterium | reverse complement strand
AGATAGGTGGGGTTGGTGGGCTCGAGTTCGGCGGCTTTGGCGAGCCAAGGCACAGCGTCGGCGAGGGCGGTGGTGTCGCCGCGTCGGCGGATGGTCATGCCGTAGTAGTAGGCTGCGGCCGCGTTCTTCGGCTCGGCAGCAGTGATTTTTTCAAGGGCGAGCCGGGCCTCGGGGTATTTCTTCGCTGCGTAAAGCTCGATTGCTGCGCTGAGCGAAGCCGCTTGGGCGGCTGAAATGACGAGGCCGAAAATCAGCGCAAATGTGAGCAAGGCAGAGCGAAAGGGACGCGAGTACATCGGCTCTTTACGACTGCGGGGTCGCGGAAAAATTTCAAGCCCGTGGTGAAGTGCGCGGGGCGACGGAAGCGCCGGCTAGGGCCGAGGTTACTCGTAGCGGAGGGCGTCGATCGGGTCGAGTTGAGCGGCTTTGTAGGCGGGGTAGAAGCCTGAGATAATCCCCACGAACGCGCTGCCTACGACCGAGATCACAATCCACATCGTGGGCACTACCACCGGCCAGCCGTTGTAGGCCGAGAGAAGTTGAGAGCCTCCGATTCCTACGCCGACGCCAATGAGGCCGCCGAGCGAGCTCAGGAGAATGGCTTCGATCAGAAACTGCGTGAGGACGTCTCGGCCGTGGGCACCGATGGCGAGGCGGATACCGATTTCGCGGGTGCGCTCGGTGACGGAGACAAGCATGATGTTCATGATGCCGATACCTCCGACGATGAGGGAGACTCCGGCGATGCCCGCGAGCAATCCCGTCATGGTTTTCGCCGTGGCGGTGGCGGCGGTGGCGAGTTCTTCTTGGGTGCGGACGGCGAAGTCGGGTTCGCGGCCGCGCCGGCGTTGAGTGAGGAGGTCTTCGACGGCGAGCTTAACACTCGCGATGTTTTCAGGGAGATCGGCCTGAATGCGGATCATGCTGATGTTGGTGCGGCGGGAGACGCGCTTCATGTGCGAGGTGTAAGGGATGAGGACGACATCGTCTTCATCGGAGCCAAAGATACTAAATCCTTTGGGCGTCATGACGCCGAGGATGCGGAAGGGGAGATTGCGAATTCTGAGAGTTTGGCCGACGGGATCTTCGTTGGGGAACACCTGATCAGCGACAGTTTTTCCGATGACGCAGACTTTGGAGAGGGACTTGACGTCCTGTTCGGTAAACATGGACCCGGAGGCCATCGGCCAGTTGCGGACGTAGCCGTAATCGGGACCGACGCCGTTGACATTGGTGTTCCAGTTGAGGCCGTTGGCGAGAATCTGGTTCCGGTCGCGAATTTCGGGGCTCAGGCCGTCGATATCTTTTACGTCGGCGAGGATGGCATCGGCGTCCTCTGGGGTAAGCGAAGTGGAGCTACCCCAGCCGCCGCGGCTGCCGCCACTTGAAGAGCTGCCGGGCATGACGGTGATCAGGTTTTGGCCGAGGGAGGCGACTTGGGCCTCAACCTGGGCTTTGGCACCGTTGCCGATGCTGACCATGGTAATAACGGCGGCGACGCCGATGATCATGCCCAAGGCGGTGAGCATGGACCGCATGGTATTGCGCCGTAGGGCGCGGAGGGCGACGAGGAGGGTGTTGGTAAAGCGCATGGCGTAGTCGCCTCAGGCGGCGGGGTGAGCAGTGAGTTTGGCGGCGGTCTCGGCGGCTTGGATGCGTTGCATCTCGGCGGCGGCGATGGAACGGTCCTCGACGGGAGCGTCGCGGACGACGACGCCATCGCGGAGGATGAGGTTGCGCTTGCAGTAGCGGGCAACCTCGAGCTCGTGGGTGACCATCACAATCGTGATACCCTGGTCGTTGAGCTTCTGAAAAACACCCATGACCTCGATGGACGTTTTTGAGTCGAGGTTGCCTGTGGGTTCGTCGGCGAGCAGGACTTGGGGCTGATTGACGAGACCGCGGGCGATGGCGACGCGTTGCTGTTGGCCACCGGAGAGCTGGTTGGGCATGTGGTCGGCGCGGTTAGCGAGACCGACGATCTCAAGGCAGTGCATAGCGCGCTCGCGAATCTCGTCGGCTGAGGCTTTGCGGTGGCGACCGTAGAGCATGGGAAGCTCGACGTTCTCGAGCGCGGTGGTACGGGCGAGGAGATTGAACCCTTGGAAGACGAACCCGAGCTTTTGGTTGCGCAGATCGGCGAGCTCGTTGCGGTCGAGTTTGTCGATATCGATCCCGTCGAGGAGGTAAGTGCCCTTGGTCTGCCGATCGAGGCAGCCGAGCATATTCATCAGGGTGGATTTGCCGGAGCCGCTGGCACCCATCAAGGCGATGAACTCGCCGCGCTGGATATCGAGGCTGACGCCGCGGACGGCGTGGACGGGAACCTCCCCGGACTCGTAAATTTTGTGGATGTCCTTGATTTGGACGACAGGGGGCATGAGCGAGAATCGGAGGTCGAATTTCGGAGCGTTGAGCGCGTGGGCGGTGGATTAACGGCCACCGCGCGAGGGACTGGGGCTGCTGCCGCCGAAACTGCTGCGGCCGCTAAACGGATTAGAGGCGCCTCCTTGGGCGCCGGGAGCCGCTGGGGCGGCAGTTGCCCCGGGCATAATGACGGCAGTGATCACGTCGTCGCCCTCGGTGAGGCCTTCGAGGACTTCGGTGGTGAAACCGTCGGAGACGCCGAGCTTCACCGAGACCGCTTGGAGTTTTTTATCTTTGTCCGCAGCACTCTGGTCGACGAATTTATAAAGCGTACGCTGCACCACGGTGTTATTGAAGCCTTGGTCACCGCTAGAGCTGGGGCCTCCGCCGCTTCGGCGGCCGCCGCCGGAATCGCCGCCGCCCTTGGTGCCTTTGGGCCGACCGCCAGGGGTGGCGAAGCGGGCGGCAATAAGTTCGGGATCCAGGCCCTTGGCCTTGGCGAGGACCTTGGCCTTGGCGATTTGGTCTGGGGAGGCAGGGGTGCCGCGCTCGAAGCCGATCTCGCGCATGATGGCCATAGTGGCTGCCATACGTTCGTCGTCAGTCATGTTGGTCGCGGCGCCGGCAGGGGCGGCCGTTTTCTCGGTAGATTTGGAGGCGGCTGGGCTTGCGGGGGTGGCGGCGAGGACCTCGGCCGGGATGCGAACGCGGAGGGCACCGTTTGCGACCCGCAGGACGCCGCTGCGTTGTTGAACGATGATGGAAACGTTGGCGGTCATGCCGGGCTTGAGCCGGCCGTCCTCGTTGGCGACGTCGATGATCGTGGCGTAAGAGACGACGCTCTGACTGACACTGGCGGCGTTGCGCACCATCCGGACCTTGCCGGTGAAAGTCCGGCTGGGGAAGGCGTCGACGGTGAACTTGACGTCTTGGCCTTCCGCGATGGTGCCGATATCGGCCTCGGCGACGGCGGCGTTGATCTGCATGCGCGTGAGGTCGTTCACGAGGGTGAAGAGCACCGGGGCGTTCATGCTGGCATTCACGGTGCGGCCTTTATCGGTTTTACGGTCGAGGACCATGCCATCGATGGGAGACACGATGGTGCATCGTGAGAGGTCGAGCTTGGCGTTTTCGACGGCGGCCGTGCGGGTGAGCATGGTGGCGTTGGATTGGGCAAGCAGGGCCTCGGAGTTATCGAGTTCGGACTGGGAAACTAGATTCTTGGCGGCGAGGCCCTGGACACGAACGGTGTTGAGCCCGAGCAAGCGGTTATTCGCCTTGGCGGATTCGTAGTCGGCTTCGGCCTGTTTGAGGCGCTGGGTCGGGGTGGCTTCGTCGATGCGGGCGAGAAAATCGCCGGCCTTCACCTTGGAGTTAAAGTCGACAAAGACCTCCTTGATTTGACCGGAAACTTGTGCACCTACGTCGACGGTGATCACGGGCTGGAGATCGCCGGTTGCGGTGACGGATTGAGTGATGTCTCCGCGGGCTGCTTTGGTCGTCTGGAACTCGGGGGCCTTGTCGGCCTTTACCCCATAAAAGCGCCAAGTTAATCCGCCCCCGACCGCGAGGATGAGGATCAAAATGATGAGACTGCCGTAGCTTTTGGATTTGGCCATGAGAGAAGAGGAAAATGAGGAATCGGTGACGTTGGAAAATGTAATCTGGCAGGGTTATGCAGTTTGCCGGGAGTTAACCGAACACGCCCGGTTGGATGGTAGCGCAAAGACGCGACGAAGGCCAATAGGTAACAAAGAATTTAGGTAAAAGTGGACGGACCGTTTAGCCGGGGTTTTCGGTCAAACGGGAAAAGGCGCGGGCGAGTTCCGCGGCGACGTTGGGCGGGACGAAATGACTGATATCGCCGCCAAATTTCGCGACCTGCTTTACGAGGGTCGAGCTGGTGTAGCTGAACTGCTCGTTGGGCATGACGAAGATCGTTTCGATGTTAGGCTGAAGGTGGCGGTTCATCAGCGCCATGTTGAATTCGAACTCAAAGTCGGAAAGCGCGCGGAGACCGCGGATGATCGCGTCGGCCTTTTGCGCGAGGGCAAAGTCCACGAGCAGACCGCCGAAGGTGGTGACCGTGACGTTGGGGAACGGTGCGAGATTGGGCGCGAGCATCGCCAATCGCTCTTCCGCGGTGAAGAGCGGGCCTTTGCCGGCGTTGTGGGCGACGGCGACCGTGACGCGGTCGAAGAGTTTTGCGGCCCGGGCAAGGACGTCGAGATGTCCGTAGGTGATGGGGTCGAACGTTCCGGGATAAATGCAATGGCTCATGGCGGGAGATTTCATGAAACGAAAGTCAGGTCCGGGAGATTGGCGATGATGTTTTCGCCTGTGGCCGGGTCGAATGAGCGCGAAGCCCTAACAAAAAACGTGCGAATGGGTCCGGGATTGATTTCGGGCGAGGCGCGTGCGTTGGTGGAAGTCCTGTCATTCCCATGCTGACCCTGCCCAACATTCTCACGTTCTCCCGGTTGCCGGCGATGTTTGCGATCGTCGGTTTGATGAACGCGGAGTTTCAATGGGCGGCGACGATCGCATTCTGGTTGTTCATCGCGGCGGCGCTCACGGATTGGTTGGACGGAAAACTCGCGCGCGAGAGCAACACCGTTTCGATGTTTGGCCGCTTCATGGATGCGGTCATCGACAAGGTAATGGTGCTGGGCATCATGATCGCATTCGTCGCGGGGAACGGGTATTTCATGGGCTACAAGGTCGCCGGGATGCTGCTGCTGCTGTGTATCCTCGGTCGCGAGTTTATGGTGTCGGGATTGCGGATGGTTGCGGCGGCGCAAGGCACCGTGGTTGAGGCCGACGCGGGCGGTAAAGTGAAGACGTTTATCCAACTGAATGCCATCGGCTGGCTGTTGGGCGCACGGATGTTCGAGCAAGATTTTGCGCATTTGTTTGCCGGCGACGCGCGCTGGCAAGTCACCTGGGTTCATCTGCTCGGGTTGGGTTTCTTTGTGTTGTCGGCGGTGCTGACGGTGACCTCGGGGGCGACGTATTTCAGACGTCACGGACACTTGGTGTTTAAGTGAGCCAGGCCATGGGACTCGCGCATCCGAATTGGCCGCGGGCTCTCCCGACTTGGCTTGTGGTCGGCGCGGCGACCTTGGGTCCGATTGGTCGGCTGCTGCCGGCGCCCGGAACTTGGGGATCGCTGGTCGGAGTGGGCGCGGTGGCGGGAATTTTGCTCGGGTTTAACGAGGGGATGGGCCCGGCGGTCTTGCTTGCGGCCGGTGCGGTGGGCGGCTGGTGGGCAGTCGGAATTTGCGGCGAAGCCGAGGTGCGGCTCGGGAAGCAAGATCCGGGCGAGGTAATTTTGGACGAATTCGTTGCGATGCCGTGGTGTTTTCTGGGCTGGCCGGTGTTGGTCGGCGTCTGGCCGGCATGGGTGGTGCTCGCGCTGGGCTTCGGATTTTTTCGCTTTCTCGATATCCTGAAGCCGCTGGGGATCGCCCGGCTGCAAGGCTTGCCGGCAGGGTGGGGCGTAGTGGTGGACGATGTCGCGGCGGCGCTGGCGACATGCGCGGCATTGCACGCGGCGCAACTTATTTGGCAGCTCGTTTGAGCCGGACCGGCGCGCTACGGCAGAGCGAGAAGCGACTCGACGGGGACTTTGACGAGGAGACCTTGGCGGAGGACGTCGACCGAGAGGACGATGCCGTGGGGATTGCTCGGATCGTCGACGAAGCCCTCAAGACCGAAGAGTGGGCCGCTGATGATTTTGACGCGGCGGCCCTTGGTGAAGAGGGGCATCACGCTGACCTCGTAGCCGGACGCGACGATGGCTTTGACGTCGGCGAGCTGGCGAAGGAAGGTCGTTTCGTCGGAGACAACGATGGCGCGGGCGAGCAGATCCTGTTGATAAATGCGGCTCTTTTCTTCGAGGGGCACGCAGGCGAAGACATAGCCAGGAAACAGGGGTTTGGTGAATTTCTTGGTCTGCTGCGCGTAGTGGCGGACACTCGTGATGAGCGGCAGGTAGTGGTCGAACCGCTCGGCAGCCATGAGCGCGGCGAATTTTTTTTCGCAACGGGGTTTCGCGTGGCAGACGAACCACGCGAGAGCTTGGGCGGCCCGAGCGGGCGGGATTGTGAGATCGGGGGCGGACGGCACGGAAGGGAATTAGAGCGACTTCAGGCGTTGCAGGGCCTCAATGTACCCAGGGAACCCCTGGCCGCAAATCATCGCGCGGCAGGCGCCGGCGGTCATCGAAGTGTGACGGAATTTTTCGCGCTTTTTGATGTCGGAGATGTGGACCTCGATCGCGGGTTTGTCGGCAGCGGCGAGCGCATCCCGCAGGGCGATGCTGGTGTGCGAGTAGGCGCCGAAATTGACGATGAAGGCGTCGATGCCGCGGTCGGTGAGGGCGTGGATTTTATCGACCAGCACGCCCTCGTGGGCCGACTGGAAAAACGTGGGAGTGAACCCCAGTTTCTTCGCCTCGGTGCGGATGAGCTGCTCGAGATCTTTGAGCGTGGCTGAACCGTAAATCTCGGGCTGGCGTTTGCCGAGGCGGTCGAGGTTGGGGCCGTGGAGGATAGCGATGCGTTTCATCGGAGAGGTGGAGAGGGGATCACGAAACACACGAAAACCACGAAAGGGGAAGACCAAGTTTGGGGCGCGGGACTAAAGCGGATTCTCGGTGGCGATGAATTCCCACGGGAGATTGAACTTGGCGGCGAGTTCGGCGGCGAGGGCGCGAACGGCGTGGACCTCGGTTGCGTAGTGGCCGCAGAGGTAGAGGTTGAGCTTTTGCTCTTGGGCAAAGTTGAAGTGTTCTTCACGCAGTTCGCCGGTGACGAGTGTGTCGCAGCCGGTCGAGGCCAAAGAGGCGAGGGCGCTGTTGCCGCTGCCGCTGCAGAAGGCGACCTCGGCGGGCGAAGCGGAGCCGAATTCGATGGCCGTCACGCGCGCATAAAGTGACTCGAGTCGGGCTCGGAGCTCAGCGCGGGGGGCGGTTTGGGCGGCGATGGCGCCGATGGGGCCGCCCTCGTTGGGGAGCCAAGTGCGGGTGACGGACAGGCCGAGCTGGCGGGCAAGGAGGGCGTTGTTGCCGAGCTCGGGATGGGCGTCGAGGGGAAGGTGGCTGGAGTACAGCGCGCAATCGGCGCGGAAGAGCGTGGCCACGCGATCGTAAACCGGCCCGGTGAGCGGGCGGGGCATGTCCCAATACATGCCGTGGTGAACAATGAGGAAATCGACGCCGGCGGCGGCGGCTTTTTGAAACGGGACGACGCCCGCGTCGACGGCGGCACCGATTTTGGTGGCGCGGCCGGAGTTGGCAACTTGGAGGCCGTTGAAGGCGGCGGGAGCGTCCCTGAAGGCGTTGCGGTTGGTCCGCTGATCGCAGTAGGTGACGAGGTCGGCGAGGGTGGGCATGGGGAATTCGTGATAACGTCAGACGCCGAAGCGGCAAGAATGGGCGCTAAAGCCGGCGCCGAAACTGACGAGCCAAAAATCCCCATCGGCGGCGGTGGGAGTGGCGGTGCGGAGGGTTTCTTCAAGTGCGAACAGCACGGAGGGGCTGCTCATGTTGCCAAAATCGCGGAGGACGCGGGCGCTGGCGTCGAGCGAGTACGGGGCGACGACGGGTGCGAGGGCTTCCAGGACGTCGCGGCCGCCGGGATGGGCGACGACGCGGGCGACGGGGCGCGGGCCGCGGGCAGCCCAAAGTTCCGTAACGGCGGATGCCGCGAGTTGAGGCACGGCGCGGTCGAGGAGGTTGCGCAGTTTGCCGTCGCGGTGTTCGAAGCGGAGTTTGTCGCGATCGGCGGGCCGATGGTGCGTTTGAAAATCAAACGCGCGGAGACCGGTGGGCCCGGGCTTTGCTCGCCAGATAGTGGCGGCGGCGCCGTCGGAAAACAGGCAGGCGCTGATTATCACGCCGGGGTCGTCATCGAGGAAGAAGACGGCCGAGCAGATTTCGACGGCGATGCAGGCGACGGTGGCGCCGGGCTGGGCGGCGAGCACGTGACTCGCGGCCCGCAGCGTGGGAATCGCAGCGCCGCAACCAAGACCGACGAGATCCTGGAGAATCGCATCGGTGCGTAGGCCGAGTTGTTCGGAAACATAGCTGGTGAGTCCAGGGCAGAGGTAACCGGTGCAGGTGCAGATGAGCAGGGCGTCGAGGTCCGAGGCTTTGAGGTTGGCTTGAGCGAGTGCGGCGGTGAGGGCGCGGGCGGCAAGTGCGGGGCCTTCCGCGCGGAAGATCACGTTCAGTTCGTCGGAGCTCCGATCGAAGATCTTTTCGATGTCGGGAGCGGCGAAGTGTCGGGTCGCGATACCGTGGTCGCCGCGCAGGATGCTGTGTAAAATTAGCCGTGAGCGTTTTTGAAGTCGGGCGCGGACGGGAGACTTTTCTACGATGTCCCAGCACTGGCTTTGGGAAAACTGCGTGGGCGGGACGGCGGTGGCGAGGGCTTGGAGGAACATGGGTGGGGACGGCTTAGTGGAGCAGGGCGTAAAGGGGGCGGAGCGGAAGCAGGCGGGCGCGGGTGAGGTGCGCGAGCATGAGTTGGAGGTGAGGGCGCAGAAAAAAAGGGTGCAGGGTGCGGGCGGCGGTGAGGCGGACCCGAAAGCGGAGGTGAAGTGCCCTCGCGGTCGCGGCGCAGGCGGCCGACCAATCGGAAGATCCCCGCGCGTAGGCGAGAAGAGGTCCGAGTGCGCTCTCAGCGCTTTGCAAGGCCACCGCCATGCCGTTGCCGGTGAAAGGCGGAATCAGGCCAAGGGCGTCGCCGAGACGGATAATGCCAGCTTCGGGAGCCGATGCGGAGTAGTCGAGAGCGGCAACGGCGCAGCAGCTGGCGGGGTCGGGTGCCGCTGCGCTGATGCGCACAGCGAGGGGACCGAGCCCGATGGCAGTGAGGTAAGCGGGCAGCAGAGCTGGGCCGGCGGCCGTGATGGGGCGGCGCCGAAACAAACCGCAGACGTTGACGGCGCCGGACTCGGTGGTGGCCAGGCCGACGTAGCCTTCGGTGCCGAGGTGGAGCTCGAGGTCGCGCGTGAGCGTGAGGCCGTGCACATGAAACTTTAGACCGAGCCAAGGTGAATCGCGGCGGGCGCGCCCGGTGGCGAGCACTCGGCCGGGCGCGGCCGAAAGATCGACGGCGCGGGTCTCGGAGCGAAGGTTGCCGCCGGCGGCGACAAAAGCAGTGGCGAGACGGGCGTCGAGGGCATGCCGGCTGAGTCCGAGGGCAGGGGCAGGGAGTTGTTGAACGCGGATGAGACGCGCGCGGTGATACCACGCGACCGTTCGATGGTGAAGGGCGTCGGTTAAAAATGGGGCGAGTCCCAGGCGGGCGATGGTGTCGGGTGAGAGCCCGGCGATGAAATCGCCACATACCCGATGGCGTGGATAACGGCCGGCGTCGAAAAGTGTAACGGGCACATCGGCGCGGCGCAGGGCGAGGGCGAGGGCGAGGCCGGCGAGTCCGCCGCCAACTATCTCGATCGGGCGGGGCAAATTCATGTGCGGCGCAACGCAACGAGGCGGTAGGCGCCGAGAAGCGAAGTGGTGACGCGGCAGTCCCAGCGCGAAGGTTCGAGGCCGAGGCAGCGGGGGAGTTCGTCGGCGCGAAAACCGGCCGCGATGCTGACGTGCGCGTCGTGGAGGGTGACGTGATTGGCGCGGAAGAGCGGCGCGAATGCGGCGAATAGTTTTTGAAAACGAGTGTGGCGGGCCGGTTCGGAGGCGACGATCAGTCGGGTGTGGGCGCGGAATTGTTCACCGAGTGCGGCGAGTTCTGTCGTGGAGAAATGGTGGAAGATGAGATTGCCGATGATCGCGGGGTAATCGGCGTAGTTCGAGAACCCGAGTAGATCGGTTTGGTGCCAAGGGCGCGAGCCGGGCCAAAAGATTGGGCGGGAAACTTGGTCAAGCCCATCGATAGCGACGCCGCGGGTGTGCAGGGCCTGACTGAGTTCACCGCTGCCGGCACCGAGCTCGAGGGAGTTTTCGCCGGGAAGAAGGAGCGGCGGCAGGGTGCGGAGGAACCAGCGGGAGTTGCCCATGAGGCGATTGATCAGGCGCAGGTCGCGGCGGCTGTGGATGGCGTCGGGATGATGCGGCGGGAGCGAATCGAGGATTTCTGGCTGGAGCTGGCGAAGCATCGCGAGTCGAAGGTTGCCCGGCGGCGCAAGGGTGTCCAGTGTGCCGCGCAGTTTCATCCATGAGCAAAGCCGACACGCCCGTAGACCTCATCGCCCAAGCGGCGAAGAAATTTCCGCATCGTCCCTCATGGGACGAGTATTTCATGGCGACGGCGGTGTTGATGTCGACGCGCTCGAACTGCGAGCGACTCCATGTCGGGTGCGTCATCGTGACGGGCGGGGCGAGGAAGAACCGCCTAGTGGCGGCGGGCTACAACGGTTATCTGCCCGGCACGCCGCACGTCTCTCGGCTGCGCGACGGGCATGAACAGGCGACCGTCCATGCGGAACAGAACGCGGTGGCCGATGCGGCGCGGCGCGGCAGTTCGGTTGAGGGTTGCGTGGCCTACGTGACGCATTTCCCGTGCGTCAATTGCGCCAAGATTTTGGCGGCCGCGGGAATTGCCGAGGTGAAGTATCGCAGCGACTATCACAATGATCCGTTGGTCGCTCCTTTGTTGGCGGACGCCGGGGTCAAGATTTTGAAACTTTGACCGTAGCAAGGAATCGAACGGGTCCAACCGATGAAGCGCGAGCCACGAGAGACGAATGAAGAGACGTTGGCCGGTGCCTTGTTGTTGGCGCACCCAACGCTCACAGAGTCCAATTTTAGACGCACGGTAATCTTGATGTCCGCCCATAGCGCAGACGGGGCGATGGGGGTGGTGTTAAATCGGCCGATGGGGAAACGGCTCGGTGAATTGCAGGGGGATTTTGCCCTCGGGCCGCTGGCGGGTGTGCCGCTATGCAACGGCGGTCCGGTCGAGCAAAAGCAGCTCGTGTTGGTCGCTTGGGAGAGGCAGGACAACGGGTTTCGCCTGCACTTCGGGATCGAGCCCGATCACGCGAAACAACTGCGCGACACCGAGGACGCGGACTTACGGGCCTTTGTGGGTTATGCCGGGTGGACGGGTGGACAGATCGAGCAAGAGCTCGAGCGGAACACCTGGGTCGTGGTGACGGCGCCGCGCGATCTTTTCAGCCTGCCGATGGACGCGAGTTTGTGGCGCACGTTGCTGGCGCGGGAGGGCGCGGAGTGGCGATTGTTGGCCGACGAGCCGGAGGAAACCGGGCAAAATTGAGCCCGGCTAACGCCTGGAATTAGCCGCAGAGAAACGGCCCACGCTCAGAGCGGACAATTCAGTTGACAGGGGTTGGAGCGGACTCTGTTTTCACCTCTTTTATGAAAGTCGTTTCCTCTATCAAATCTGCCAAAAAGCGTCACCCGGCGTGCCAAGTGGTGCGTCGTAAGGGCAAAATCTATGTGATTAATAAGGTCGAGCCGCGTTACAAAGCGCGCCAAGGCTAATTAACCCCTTTTATTGCGATGAAATCCGAAGGCCATCCCATTCTCAACGACGTTTGCTTCCTCGATATCGGAACCGGCAAACGCTTTCTCACCAAGTCCACGATGAAATCTATCCGCAAGGAGACCATCGAAGGCGTCGAGTATTACGTCGTGATCCGCGATGTGACGATGGACTCGCATCCCGCCTACACCGGCGAGAAGCGCCTCGTCGACACGGCTGGCCGCGTCGAGAAATTTACCAGCAAGTTCAAG
>NSIG01000081.1 GCA_002737275.1 Opitutia bacterium | reverse complement strand
CTGATGTTGATAATCTCCTGCTCCAGTCGGCGGCGGTCGGTGATGTTGGTGGGGCTAGTGATGTATTGCTGCGGCTTCCCGTGCGCGTCGAGGAACGGGAAGATGGTGGTTGAACGCCGGCGCCGTCGACCTCGCAAAAGAGAGAGGCCGTGTCCGATTTGCCCTCGGTGCGGCACTGCGTTGCTTTGGAAGGGCGGTTGGGAGAAGCTCTGGGCTCGTGTTCCGAAGCGTTCAACAATGGTTGCTCTTGGGATTGGCGGGCTGGGTCGGCTCGCTGGCAGGGCTGCGTGGAGACACGCGGGCGGCGGGGGCTGAGTGGTCGTTGCGGTTGTGGCAGGTGGAAGAGGGGTTGCTCGAAAACACGGTGACGGGCATCGCCCAGTCGCCCGAGGGATATTTGTGGGTGGCGACGCTCAACGGGCTGGCGCGCTTCGATGGGGTGCGCTTTCAACGCGTGGTCTTGCCGCCGAGCACGCCGGGGGGCGGGCAGACGTTGCGGGCGCTGCTGGCCGCGCGGGACGGACGGTTGTGGGTGGCGCTGGACGGCGGCGGGTTGGTCGGGTGGGCCGCGGGGAGCACGAATGTTTTCACGGTGGCGGAGGGCTTGAGCGGGTCGCGTCCGGTCTCGCTGGTGGAGGCGGGGGATGGGGCGGTCTGGGTGGGTTACTCGGATGGCACGGCGGGGCGCGTGCTGGCGGGCAAGGTATCGCGCTTCACGGCTGCGGAGGGGCTGTCCGGCGCGAGCGCGTGTGAGCTGGCGTGTGATGCGATGGGGCAGCTTTGGTTCGCGAAGTCGGGGCGCGTCGGGGTGTGGCGCGGGGGGGAATTCGTGACGTTGTTCCGCGTGCCGGAGCGCGTGTTGCAACTGACGGCGGCGAAGGCGGGCGGGGTGTGGGTGGGCGCGGGCGAGCGGGTGTTCCGTTTGGTGGAGGGCGGGGAGCCAGAGCCGTTGACCCATTTGGTGCCGGACCTGCCAGGGGTGGAGGCGCGGGTGATTTTCGAGGACCGCAGTGGCGCGGTGTGGGTGGGGACGGCGACGGATGGTTTGTTCCGGTGCGATGCGATGGGGGCGAAGCGGGTGGAGACCGCGCACAGTGAAGTGGTGAGTCTGGCGCAGGACGCGGAGGGCAATGTGTGGGCGGGCACCGCCGGCGGCGGGCTGAACCGGGTGCGTCCGCGCGTGGTGGAACTTCAGGGCACGGCGGCGGGGCTGCCGCTCGCGACGTTGCGCTCGGTGTGCGCGGACGCGGCGGGGCGGGTTTGGGCGGTGACGTTGACGGGGGAGTTGGCGCGCGAAGAGGAGGGGCGTTGGAGCACAGTGGCGATGATCGAACCGGGGAGCGGGCTGGAGGCGACGTGCGTGGCGGGAGATGGGCGCGGCGGGGTTTGGGTGGGCACTCGGCGGCATGGGATTTTGCAACTGTCGGACGGGAAGTGGTCGCCCACGCGGTTGCGGGTCGGGACGGTTCCAAGTCCGGTGCGCGCGCTCTTTCTCGACCGGGCGGGCACGCTGTGGGCGGGGATGGAGCGGCCGGGCGGGGTGCAACGGTGGCGCCAGGGTGAGGTGAAATTGTTCGATTCGCCAGTGAGCGCACGGGTGGTGCGGGCGATGGCGGAGGACGCGGCGGGGCGGTTGTGGTTCGGCACGTCGGACGGGCGGTTGCTGCGGCTGGAGGGCGAGGCGTTGGTGGATGAAACGGCGCGGACACTCGCGCAGCCCAAGCCGATTCGGAGTCTGCTGGCGACGGCGGATGGAGCGCTGTGGCTGGGTTACGCGGGGGCGGGGTTGGGGCGGCTGAAGGACGGTCGATTCAGTCGGTTGGGGCCGGAGCAGGGTTTGCCGGATGATTACATTTCTGCGGTGTTGCCGGATGGGCATGGCTCGCTGTGGCTGGCGGGGACGCATGGTTTGTTTCGGGTGTTGCTCACGGAGTTGCAGGCGGTGGCGAATGGGCGGGCGGAGCGAGTGCGTCCGGTCCCGGCGGAGCGGGATGACGGTTTGCGCAACTTGCAGGCGAACTACGGGAATTGGCCGGGCGCGCTCTGCGGCGGCGATGGGCGGTTGTGGTTTCCGATGCGCACGGGCTTGGCGGTGGTGCAGCCGGCGCGGGTGCGGCGGGACAGCGCGCCGCCGCCGGTGCTGATTGAGCGCGTGCTGGTGGACGGACAGCCGGTCGCGATGGTGGCGGGGGCGCGGTTGTCGCCGGAGCATCGCAAGGTGGAGGTGGAATATACCGCGCCCAGATTCAGCGCGCCGGAGAGTGTGCATTTCCGGCATCAACTCACGGGCTTGGACGAGGGTTGGGTGGAGGCGGGCACGGAACGGCGGGTGAGCTACGCGCGGCTGCCGGCGGGGAGCTACGAGTTCCGCGTGAGCGCCAGCGCGGAGGCGGGCGTGTGGAATGCGACGGGCGCGATGTTGGCCTTCAACGTGGCGCCGTTCTTCTGGCAGACGTGGTGGTTCCGGCTCGGTGCGGGCGGGGGATTCACGTTGGCGCTGGTGGCGTGGGTGCGCTACGCGTCGTTCCGGCGGCTTCGCGCGCGGTTGCAGCGGCTCGAACAGGAAGCAGCGCTACATCGCGAGCGCGCGCGGATTGCGAAGGACATCCACGACGACCTCGGTGCAAGCCTAACGCAAATCTCTTTGCTCGGCGATTTGGTGGAGCAGGATTTGGCGTCGCCGGAGAAGGCGGGCGGGCACGCACGCACGCTTTCCTGCACGGCGCGGCAGCTCATGAAGTCGCTCGATGAAACGGTCTGGGCCGTGAACCCGCGCAACGACACGCTCGGGCATCTGCTGGATTACACGGGGCAGTTCGCGGTGGAGTTTCTCCGCGTGGCGTGCGTGCGGTGCCGGGTGGATTTTCCGCTGCAACCGCCGGCGCGCGTGGTGTCGGCCGAGGCGCGGCACCACTTGTTCCTCGTGGTGAAGGAGGCGTTGCATAACATCGTGAAACACGCGCGGGCCACGGAGGTCCGCTTGTGCGCGACGGTCTCCGAGCAGGCGCTGCAACTGACGGTCTCGGATGACGGGCAGGGCTTCGCTGTCGCGCCGGACAACGCGCTAGCCGATGGCTTGCGTAACATGGAGCAGCGTCTCGCGGCGTTAGGCGGGAGTTGCCGCATCCTCAGCCAGCCGGGACAGGGAACGCGCATCGAGTTGGAGTGGCCGTGGCCCAAGTCCTGAAGCATCCGGGACGATGAATGTTCATCTCGCGACAGCCCGGTTTCCTTGAAACACTCTGCGTCCAGCATCAATGACCATTACCATCGCCATCGTGGAAGACGTGGCCGCGACGCGGGAACACCTGCTCGCGGTGTTGGGGCGCGCGCGCGGGCTGAAATGCCTGCGGGCCTGCGCCAGCGGCGAGGAGGCGTTGCGCACGTTGCCCGGCGAGGCGCCGGACGTGGTGCTGATGGACATCAATCTGCCCGGCATGAGCGGCATTGAGTGCGTCGCGCGGCTCAAAGAAAAGTTGCCCCGGACGCAGATGCTCATCCTCACGACCTACGAGGATGGGGACATGATTTTTGATTCCCTGCGCGCTGGAGCCAGCGGCTACCTGCTCAAGAGCACGGTGCCGAAGGAACTCGTGGAAGCCATCGAGCAGGTCCACGCGGGCGGCTCGCCGATGTCCATGGGCATCGCCCGCAAGGTGGTGAGCCACTTCCAGAAAATCCCCCGGCCCGCCGCCGAGTTCGAGCAACTCACGGCGCGCGAGGCGGAGATACTGGCGTTGCTGGCGCAGGGGTTTCTCTACAAGGAGATTGGCGAGCGGCTGGGGATTTCCTTGAGCACCGTGCGCACGCACCTGCACACCATCTACGGCAAGCTGCACGTGCAATCGCGCACCGAGGCCGTGGTGAAATATCTCGGGCGGAAGTGAGACCGGCCGGGGTAGAACGAATGTTCGATACCGCCGCCCTCCCCGGCAGTAGAGGATGCCTCGATGAAATTGCAGCCTTATCACGCCAGCGCTTCGTTCAAGCGCGGCTTCACGCTCATCGAGTTGCTCGTCGTCATCGCCATCATCGCGATTCTCGCCGGGATGCTCCTGCCCGCTTTGGCCAAGGCGAAGGCCAAGGCGCATGCCACCAAGTGCCTCAGCAACAACCGCCAGATTGGCATGGCCTCGATGCTCTACGTGAGTGACTTCGATGACGCCTATCCGTGGGGCACCCAAATCAACGGCGGAGCACAAGCGGCGACAGCCAACGACCCGACCGCCTGGAACATACTTCTGCTCCGCTACATCGGCCTCACCTCGACGAACGGATTGACCCTGGTGCCGGCCTACCTCTGCCCCGCCAAGGACGACACGGTGCAACTGCCCGGCGTGCTCTTCCCCATGAGCTATCGCGCCAACGAACACGCCTTCCGCGCCACCATCAACCGCTATCCGGCCCCCTTGCGGGCTTCCCAAATCAACAGCCCCACCACGATTGCGGTCGTGCTGGAGAAAGAGAAGAGCAACAACCAGCTCCAGTTCAGCTATGCCAGTCTGGACAATACTCGCAATGGTTGGAACGCATCCAACGGCAGAGGAATGATTCGCCACTCACAAGGCACGACGACCACGGCCGCTGACGGCCACGTCGAATTGCTGAAACTGCCTCCGCTCGTAGTCGGTCAACCCGACCCCGCAGACCTGTTCGAGTTGGGCGACACCCGCGGAAACCCCGCTGGCGGAGCGCAGCCGATTGCTTACACCGCCCCGCGCGCGAAACTTTGGTTCCGGGAGCAAACCACCTGGCTGGCTTTCTGAAGTTGTCGGTCAACACGCTGGTATTCGTGAGCCCCTGCTCAAGCCGTAATCTCATTCCTTCATGAAGCATCTGTTGCCCCTCGCCCCCTTGATTTCGGCCTGCTTCCTCGGACCGATGACCTCCGCCGCCGAGACGCGCCAGCAGCTCGCCAGCGGCTGGGAGCATTATCAAGGCACGCTCGGCAGCACGTGGGAAGTTTGGCGCGGCGACAAGGCGAGCGATAACGTCACGTGGTCGCCGGTCACGCTGCCGCATTGCTTCAATGGCCGCGACGCCGTGGACCCGGACGTGCGCTACTATCAGGGCCCCGGCTGGTATCGCACACAGCTCAAGGTCGCGAATCCCTTTCCGAACGGCCGCACGCTGCTGCACTTCAACGGCGCGGGGCAGAAGTCGCAATTGTTCGTTCACACCGAGAAGGTCGGCGAGCACGTCGGCGGCTACGACGAGTGGACCGTGGACATCACGGACGCCGCGGCGAAGGCGCTGAAGAACGAAGCCTTCAAAGGAACCGTGCCGCTCGCCGTGCTGTGCGACAACTCGCGCGACGCGGAAAGCATCCCGTCCGACCTCAGCGACTTCAATCGCTACGGCGGCCTGTATCGTCACGTCAGCCTCGTGTATGCGCCGGCAATCTCGCTGGAGCGTGTGCATGTCGAAGCTAAGGTGGACGGCGGCAAGGCGACGGTGAAGGTCCGCTCGCGGCTCTTCAATCCGACCGCGCTCAAGGACGAGGTCGAACTCGCCATTGAAGTGCGTGATGCGAAGGACAAGGTCGTTCACCGCGCGACGCAGAAGCTCGCGCCGTGGAGTGGGTCCAAAGAAATCAACGCCTTCGAAATCGCCAAGCCCGAGCTGTGGTCGCCGAAGTCTCCGACGCTCTACCGTTGTGTGGTCACGTTGAAGTCCAGGCACGGCGAGCAGCAGACGACGGAGCGCTTCGGCGTGCGCTCGTTTGAGTGGGTTGCCAACGGTCCCTTCAAACTCAACGGCGAGCGCCTGCTGCTCAAGGGCACCCATTATCACGAGGACCACGCGGGCGTCGCCGCGGCCGTGCCGGACGACGTCGTGCGCAAGACGCTCGCGATGATCAAGGACATGGGCGCGAACTTCGTCCGCCTCGGCCATTATCAACAGGCGCCGCTGGTGCTCAATCTCTGCGATGAACTCGGCCTGCTCGTGTGGGAAGAAGTGCCGTGGTGCCGCGGCGGCTTGGGCGGCGAGCGCTACAAGCAGCAGACTCGCGACATGCTGCGCGCATTGATAGACCAGCATTACAACCATCCCTCCGTCATCATGTGGGGCCTGGGCAACGAGAACGATTGGCCGGGCGACTTCGAAGATTTTGACAAGGACAAGATTCGCGCCTTCATGACCGAGTTGAACACACTCTCGCACGAGCTGGACCCCTCGCGGCCCACCTGCATCCGCCGTTGTGACTTCTGCAAGGACATCGTGGACGTGTATGCGCCGAGCATTTGGGCGGGCTGGTATTCCGGCCGTTACACCGAGTATCGCGCTTCGGCGGAGAAGGCGCTGAAGGACACCAAGCATTTCTTCCACGCCGAGTGGGGCGGCGATAGCCACGCGCGCCGCTTCGCCGAGGAGCCGGAGAAAATGGTGGCGAAGGTCACCGTCGGTCAGGGCACCGCCGAAAAGGGCAAGGCCTACAAGGGAACCGGCGGCAAGGTGCGCATGTCGAAAGACGGCGACTGGTCCGAGAGCTACATGTGCAATCTCTTCGACTGGCATCTCAAGGAGCAGGAGCAAATGCCGTGGCTCACCGGCAGCGCGCAATGGATCTTCAAAGACTTCGCCACGCCGCTTCGCCCCGAGAATCCCGTGCCGCGCGTGAATCAGAAGGGCGTCGTGGAACGCGACGGCACGCCGAAGGAAACCTATTACGTCTTCCAGAGCTACTGGTCCGAGAAGCCGATGCTGCACATCTTCGGGCACAACTGGCCGGTGCGCTGGGGCGCCGTGGGCGAGGAGAAGGAAGTGCGCGTTTACTCGAACTGCGGCGAGGCGGAGCTGTTCGTAAACGGCAAGTCCGCCGGCGTGAAGCAGCGCAAGAGCGCAGATTTTCCCGCGGCGGGACTGCACTGGAAAGTGAAACTCAACGAAGGGAAGAACACGCTGCGCGCCGTCGGCAAACGCGACGGCGTCGAGGTCAGCGACGAGCTTGCGGTCGAATACCAGACCAAGCCGTGGGACAAGCCGTCCAAGCTCACGCTCACTGAAATTGCGCAGACCAACGGCGTTGCCACGCTCGAGGCGCGACTGTTCGACAAGGATGGCGTGGCGTGCCTCGACGCCGCGAACGTCGTGCGCTTCGGCCTCATCGGCGACGGTCGCTTGCTCGACAACCTCGGCACTTCGACGGGCGCGCGCGTCGTTCAGCTCTACAATGGTCGCGCGCAAATCAGCGCCCAGCTTACCGGCGCGAAGGCGAACGTCTCGGTCTCCTCCGAGGGGCGCAAGACGGTCTTTCGCTACGTGACCAACACGACCGCCGCGGTGAGCAGTGCGCCGGAGAAATCTACGAAGCCCAAGACTTCCTCGAAGTCCACGAAGGCCGCCGCGACGGCGAACCCCGCGGCCGGGGCAATCGCGTCAGTCGGGCCGACGGCGAAATCTGCGGCCCCCAAGCTCGCGCTCGACGTCGCCGCAATTGACCGCGAGCGCATTCTGAAGGCTGCGACGGCGGCGTTGCAGCAGCAACCCGTGACGATCACCGCGTTCCCTGCAAAGTTGAGCGAAGGTGGCCCGAATGACTTCTACTCGAACGGCGATTACTGGTGGCCCGATCGGAGCAAGACTGATGGTCTGCCTTACATCAAGCGGGATGGCGAGACGAACCCTGAGAACTTCGTCGCGCATCGCATGGCCGTGAAGGCGCTGCGCGATTCCGTTGCCGCGTTGGCTGCTGCTTACAAGCTCACCGGCGAAGATCGTTACGTCACGAAGGCCGCCGAGTTGCTCCGTGTGTTCTTCCTCGATGCGAAGACGCGCATGAACCCGAACCTCAACTTCGCGCAGGCGATTCCCGGCGTGTCGCCGGGCCGCGGCATCGGCATCATCGACACGCTTCATATCATCGAAATTCCCACTGCCGTGAAGGCGATGGAAAAATCAAAAGCCTTTCCGGCCGAGCTCGCGACCAGCTTGCGCCAGTGGTTCGGTGAACTCGCCGAGTGGATGGTCACGAGCAAGAACGGCAAGGAGGAGGCGGCCGCGAAAAACAACCACAGTGTTGCCTTCCATCTGCAGCTCGCCGTGTTCGCCGACTTCATCGGCGACGAGGCAAAACTCGCCGCCTGCCGCAAACAGTTCAAAGAAGTCTTCTTGCCCAAGCAGATGGCTACGGACGGTGGCTTCCCACTCGAACTCGCGCGCACGAAACCCTACGGCTATTCCATCTTCCAGCTCGATAACATGACGCTGCTCTGTCACGTGCTTTCGACCGAGGCGGACAATCTCTGGACCTTCGAAACGCCCGACGGTCGCGGAATCCGCAAGGCCGTCGCATTCCTCCATCCTTTCCTCGCCGACAAATCGAAGTGGACGCTCAAGCCCGACGTGCAGGCGTGGGCGGGCTGGCCCGCGCGGCAGCCGAGCCTGCTCTTCGCCGGCCTTGCGCTCGCCGAACCCAAGTATCTCGACCTCTGGAAGAGGCTTCCCGCCGACCCCACGGACCCGGAAGTGCAGCGCAACATCGGCATCACGCAGCCCGTCCTCTGGCTCAAGTAACTCGTGCTCGCCATGCCGACCGAATCAAAAATCACGCACTACCGCTGGGTCATCTGCGCGCTGCTTTTCTGCGCGGCGGCCATCAACTACGTCGACCGTCAGATTATCGGCATCCTCAAGCCGACCTTGCAGGAGCAGTTCCATTTTAATGAGCGCGCCTACGCAGCCATCGTGTTCAGCTTCCAGGGGGCTTACGCGATTGGACTGCTACTCGCCGGTCGAGTCATGGACCGCATCGGCGTGCGTCTGGGTTTCGCGATTGCGGTTATCGTCTGGAGCATCGGCGCGATGATGCACGCGGCGGCGGATTGGTTCTCGTGGCTGAAGCTGCCGACCGTCTCGATTGACCCGCCGGCCATCGTGATGCTCGTCGGTGCGACGGCGGGCTTCGCCATCGCGCGGCTCGTGCTCGGCCTGGGCGAGGGGGGCAACTTCCCTGCGTCCATCAAGACCGTGGCGGAGTGGTTTCCGAAAAAGGAGCGCGCGCTCGCGACCGGCATTTTCAACTCCGGCACGAACGTCGGCGCACTGCTGACGCCCGTGCTCGTGCCGTGGATTACCCTGCGCTGGGGCTGGCAATGGGCCTTCGTCGCCACTGGCCTGCTGGGTTTCTTCTGGGTCGCGTGGTGGCTGAAGGCGTATCGCCCGCCGGAGCAGCACCCGCGCGTCTCCGCCGCCGAACTCGCGCTGATCCAGAGCGACCCGCCCGAATCCATGGAGAAGATTCCGTGGGGGCGTTTGTTTCCGCACCGGCAGACGTGGGCCTTCGCGCTGGGCAAGTTCATGACCGACCCGATCTGGTGGCTCTATCTTTTCTGGGTGCCGGACTTTCTCAAGCGCAACCACGGCCTCGACCTCAAGACGATGGGCCTGCCGCTCGTGGTGATTTACCTAGTGGCGGATGTCGGCAGCATCGGCGGCGGGTGGATTTCTTCGCACCTGCTCAAGCGCGGCTGGAGCACGAATGCCGCGCGCAAGACAGCGATGCTCATCTGCGCACTGGCGGTCGTGCCCATCATGTTCGCCGCGAAAGCCACGAACCTCTGGGTCGCCGTCGGCCTCGTCGCCCTCGCCGCCGCTGCGCACCAAGGCTGGTCGGCGAATCTTTTCACGCTCACGAGCGACATGTTCCCGAAGCAAGCCGTCGGCTCCGTCACGGGCATCGGTGGCATGGCGGGCTCGATTGGCGGGATGCTCATCGCGCTGGTCGTCGGCGAGATTCTCCAGACCACGGGCAGCTACGTGCCCATCTTCATTATCGCCGGCTCGGCGTATCTCGTGGCGCTGCTCGTCATCCATTTGCTTGTGCCGAAGCTGGCACCCGCAAAACTTTAATCCCAAAGTCACTGCCAACATGAAACTCTACTTCACCCTCGCCGCGACGTTGCTGTCGCTCGCCACGCTCCATGCCGCGTCGCCCGCCAAGCCCAACATCGTCTTCATCTTGGCCGATGACCTCGGGTTCGCGGAAATCGGGGCGAACGGTTCCGACCGCTACAAGACGCCGAACATTGACTCACTCGCCAAGACGGGCATCCGCTTCAACCACTTTTACACCGTTCCGCTCTGCGGCCCATCGCGCGCGCTCATTCTTACCGGACGCTATGGTTTCCGCTCGGGCGCGGTTACCCAAGACGCTTGCGGTTCCATCCTCCGCAGCGGCGACAAAGCCGAAGTAATGGTTCCCACGGTCCTGAAGAAGGCTGGCTACGCCACCGCGATGATTGGCAAATGGGGCCAGATATTGCCCTCGGGAGATGCGACGGATTGGGGTTTCGACCACGTCTTGAGCTACAAGGCCAGCGGTATCTATTGGAACAAAACCGCCGCTGCCGCATGGATCAAAAAGTATGCGCTCGCCGGTGAAAAAGGTGCCGACGACGGTGTCCGCGCCAACCCTGGCCCTTACAACATCAACGAGAAAAAGCTGACGATGACGGACGCGGAATACATGCCCGACCTGATGCAGAAGAGCGCCCTCGACTTCATCAACGCCAGCCAGAGCAAACCCTTCTTCCTCTACTACTCGCTGTCGTTCGTGCATTCGCAAATCCTGCCCACGCCCGACAGCGCGCCGCCCGCGCCCGGCACAGATGCCGCCGCCCGTTACGTCCAGCTCTACAACGACAATATCACCTACATGGACAAACTCGTCGGCAAACTCCTTGCCGAATTGGATCGCCTCAAACTCCGCGACAACACCGTCGTCTTCTTCATGGGCGACAACGGCACCGCCAAGGCGAACGCCGACCGCGCGACCATCGGCGGCCGTCGCATCGTCGGACAAAAAGGGGGTATGGAGGAAGGCGGCGGACTGGTTCCCTTCGTCGTCAGTTGGCCGGGGGTCACCGCCGCAGGCAGGCTCAACGAAAACTTCACCGACGCTTCGGACTTGCTGCCCACCTTCGCCGAGATTGCCGGCGCGCCCCTGCCGGGAAATCGGGTCATTGATGGCAAGAGCCTGCTTCCCCAAATCAAAGGTGATACGAAATCCCCCCGCACCTGGGCTTTCACTCAACTCGGAGAAAACTTCCATGTGCGCGAAGCGGGCTGGAAGCTCAACCAGGCCAGCCAGCTCTTCGACATGAAGAACGCACCCTTCGAAGAGATTCCCGTCCCTGCTGATTCCAAAGACACAGCCGCCGTGGCCGCTCGCCAGCGTCTCAGCGCCGCCCTCGCGGAACTCAATCCCGGTGCCGGTTTCAAAGGTGAGGGCAGCGGTCGCGGTGACAAGACCAAGAAGGAGAAAACGGCCGCCGCTCCCGATGCGAAACCCGCGACCACGTCATCTGTCGCACCAGCCGCCCGTGCTCTGGACCCCGTCGCCGCCGAGCGCGCCGCGAAGTTCGACCGGCTCGACAAGGCCAAGACCGGCAAGCTCACCCGCCAGTATTACACCGCCAATCAGTCCGATGCCGTCGCTGCCGCGGAACGCTTCGAGAAGATGGACACCAACACGGACGGCGTCGTTACCCGCGAGGAATACATCGCAAACGGCAAGCAGCAGAAATGACCGCGCCCGTTGCTCTCCACACACTCATGAAACACGTTTTGAAATTGATCATTGCCGCCGCGCTGCTGCCGCTTGCCGCGCTCCACGCCGCCAGCAAACCCAACGTCCTCTTCATCGCCGTCGATGACCTGCGGCCTGACTTGGGCTGTTATGGCAACAAGGTCGCGAAATCGCCGAACATCGATCGGATCGCAGCGCGCGGCACGGTGTTCAACCGCGCCTACGTCTCGCAGGCCGTGTGCAGCCCGTCGCGCACGGCGATCATGACGGGCCTTCGCCCCGACACCACGCGCGTGTGGGATTTGACGACGCACTTCCGCGTCGCGCAGCCGGACTGCATCACGTTGCCGCAATACTTCAAGGCGAACGGCTATCACACGGCGGCGTTGAACAAGGTTTACCACAAGGGCCTGGAGGACGGCCGCTCCTGGAGCGAGCCGCACTGGTATTCCAGCGGCAACGCCGTGGACACCGACCTCGTCGACTGGACGAAGCAGATCAAGACCAAGCACGACGTCAACGTCGAGGAATACGCCGAGCGCGACGAAAAGGGCGCGAAGCGGCCCAACGGCAAGAACGCCAAGGTCGGTCCCGCGTTCGAAGTCAGCCCCAAGGCCGACGACCAGTTGCCGGATGGCGCTGCCGCCGCCGAGGCCGTGAAGCGGCTGCACGAGTTGAAGTCGAAGGGAAAACCGTTCTTCCTCGCGGTCGGTTTCGCGAAGCCGCATCTGCCGTTCGTCGCGCCGAAGAAATACTGGGACCTCTACGACCCGAACACGATCCCGCTGCCGGCGATTGATCATCTGCCCAAAGGCGCGCCCGAGTTCGCCGGACACAACAACAGCGAGCTGCACAACTACCCCGGCGTGCCGAAGGAGAATCCGATTCCGGCCGACTTCGCCAAGCAACTCCGCCACGGCTACTATGCCTGCATCAGCTACACTGACGCGCAGATCGGCAAGGTGCTCGACGCGCTGGAAAAGGAAGGCCTTGCCGACAACACGATCATCGTG
>NSIG01000009.1 GCA_002737275.1 Opitutia bacterium | reverse complement strand
GACACCTGAGACTGAATAATGGACGACGACGATTCCGGGCCCGCCCGATTGAACTCGCGGCGAATGTCGGTGACGTAACCCGTCTGAGTTGAGTTGAAGTAGATTGGCGGCACCGCCTGCACGCCGCGCGTCGTCTGCCACTGCATATCCAATCCGATCCGCGTTTTTGCGGTCGGCTGGTATTGGAGGTTGCCGCCGTAGACTTTGCGTTCGCGACCAGCGAAATCGTATTGGCTGCCGTAGTCCTCGTAGGCCGCGCCGAATAGCATGCGCAGCTTTTTCCCCTGATCGACCGGTGTGCTGTAGAGCAGTTCCGAACGAAAGCGATGGTAGGAGCCGTAGCGTACCCGTACGTGGCCGCTGCGGTTTGGGCCCGGACGCCGCGAGATCATATTAATCGTCCCACCCGGGTCGATCGTGCCTGAAAACGTGGACGAGGGGCCCTTGATGATCTCCACGCGGTCGATGAAGAGCGTGTCAGCTACGCCGAAAGAGCGATAGCCGTTGCGATAGCTGGTGAACGACTGGAAGCCGCGGTTGTAGAAATTATTTCCCGTTACGTCTTCGGGGGTCGCAGTGCCGTTATCGGACATGCTGCCGCTGTATTTCAGTGCTTCGCCGATCTCCTTTGCGCCGATGTCCTCGATGAACTCCGCTGTGATGACTTCGATCGGGCGGGGCAAATCAAGCAGCGAGGTGTTAAAGCGCGTGCCGGAGATTGCGTTGGCGGCCTTGTAGCCGTCGTCGCCCTGGGCACTCACCTCGAAGGCGGAGAGCATAACGGGAGTCTCCTCCTTGAGCGGGGCGGCCGGGGCGCGTGACGTCGCTTGGGCAAAAAGTGCCGCGCCCGCTGCGAATAGGGTGCCGATGAGTGTTAGACGCCCAAAGCGGAACACGGATGGCCGGTAACGGATGGGGCAGGAGATGGTCGAAGGAGCCATGGGGTTTCGGATTGGTTGGGGCCGGACGAATCTATTGCGGAAGTGCCATGATCTGGCCCGCCGCCGCGAGCACGGTATTAAGTTTCGGATACGGTACATCCTGCACCGCGAGATCACTGTCGAGCGCGAGCGCCGCCGCTGCGCCGGCAGCCTGGCCGAGGACCATGTAGACCGGCTCCATCCGAATGGAGGTGTAGGCGACGTGGGTCGACGACAGGCAGACGGGCACAAGGAGGTTGCGGCACTCGGCCTTCTGCGGCACGAGGGAAAAGTAGCTGATCCCATACGGGCGGATCGAGCGCCCATCGAGATGGGAGCCTTCGTTGCGCAGTCGACCGTCGGCATCAAGCACGCGCGAGACCACGTGGGAATCGAGCATGTACGAGCCGATGGCGACAGGGTCGCCCGCATCGACCCGGCCTTCGCGACGCAGGTTTTCCTCTTTCATGACAAAGACTCCGCGCATCCGTCGGGCCTCGCGGATATAAAGTTGATGCGGAAAATTTCCGTTGTCGGTGAACTCGTCTTTCGGCCAGCCCCAGGGCTTCATTTCCTCGCGGATGGGTGCGGGCACGCGCTCATCGTTGGCCAGCACCCAGAGCGTTCCGATGGCGTAGTCGCGATGCATCTGGTCGATTCGCTCGCGTTCCCGATGGCTGGCAGCCTGGTAATCGCGATTCGCGCCGATGAAGTTTACCTGATTGGTGTCGGTTTTCCGGTTGGGCATCGGCGTCAATGACATGACTTTTTGAAGRGGAGTGTCGGGCGCCATTTGCAGCGTGCGCACCATGACCTCGTGCCACAGCGGGTTGAAGTTGGCCGGCTTGACGATGGGCAGCCGGTTTGCGGGGTCGTTCGTGAGCGTCAAGCGGTAGCAATAGGTCTGGGTGCGCGCGTCCCCTTCTCCGGGACGGCCCCAGAGCGTGCGATCGATGTAGGGCAGAAGCCCCGAGGTGGGATCGCCGGGGCGAATCCACGGATCGACAGAGCGTTCGCCCGCTCCGACGACACCGGCGAGGCGGATGCCGTTCATGGTTTCGCCGTAGGCACTGTTGCTCTCGCGCCCGATAATACTGCTCACACCCGCGCGCGCCATGAGGTCGCCCTCGTAGGAGGCGTCGACGAACATGCGTCCGGCGAATCGCTCGCCACTCTCCGTGCGCAAGGCGACAATCCGGCCGGCCTCCAACTCGACCGCGGAGGCGTTCTCTGCGATCCGGCTCCGGCGGACGACCGCGACGCCCGCAGTGCGYAGCATCGACTCGAGAATTTTTTCGGCCACGTGGGATTCGTAGACCCACTGCATTCGCAACGCGTCGTTCTTGCCGGTGTAGGTGCGCTTGAGGGAGAGTTCGAAAAACTCGGCACGCGTCTGCCCGCGCCAGGCGGATGGCTGCAAATAATGGTCGTAGATCTTGCCGTAGAACTCCCGCGCGATGCCGCCGATCGTCGGGCTGCGATTCATGTCGGTCGCCGTGAGGCCGGCGGTGGCGACGCCGCCGAGGTGCGCCGTCGGGGAAAGAAGCACGACGGACTTTTGCATCCGGGTCGCCTGGATCGCCGCACTGATGCCGGCGAGCGTATCGCCGTAAACCACCACATCGTACGCCGCCGTGGCGGCGCCGGATAGACCGAGCGACAAGACTAGGGAGAGACGAAGTGTTTTTAGCATGGGAGGGAAGGATGGTGCGGCGGGCGTCAGGGGGCAGCAGCCACGCGCACGTTCAGGTGAGGTTGCGTCTTGAGGGTGAGCTTCACGTTGTCGGCGAATTGCCGGCCAAACTCGAAAGGCACCGGGCCGAAATGAGCGGCACTCAGCCGGATGAGCGCGAAATCGGCTCCGGCCGGAAGAAGGCAACGCGCCATCAATCGGTGCCATTTACCCGTCGGTCCATGGGAACTGTCATGGTGGTGCTGACCGGCGCCGAGCACATCGTCCAAGGCCTCCGGCCAGTTCCGGTGGATTTCCGTTGGATCTCCAGCAAACAGCATGATCGCGACTGAGAAACGCGCCGTCGGCCCGGGCTCTGCCCGCGTATCCAAAAAGTCGGCGGAGAGCTCCAAGGTGGCTTCCTCGCCGGCTTTGATGAAGGAACTGAAGGCGCGGAGGTCGACCAGTTGAAATACGTCGCACGACAAGGGAGGCCGAGCCAACCGGGCATCAATCTCGGCTTTGAGAAATCGAAGCGCACGCGTGCCCTCGGCCGAGGGCAAGTCAGAGCGCTCGACCGCTTCGGCTTCGTCTCCACTCCAAGCACCGGGCCCGTAGGGAAATCCGGATGTTACCCGGCCACGGCTCGTTTCGAAACCGGGATCTGCGAGTGGAATGCCGCGGGCCTGCGCTTCAATCGGTGGCCGCTGGGCGATGGCCCACGCGGCGGAGGCGCTGCCGATGCCGACGCAAAGGCCGGCGGCGGTGGCGACGAGCAGATTTCTTTTCAACCAGCCCGTGAAGCCTTCCGCTCGCCCAATTGGTTTCGTGCCCGCGGCCAGCTCGCTCGCGTTTGCCATGGCCACAGCGGTGGCGGCGCAATGCAACAGCCCGTGCATCTCCGCCTCGGCACGGAACGCGCGCCGCGCATCTTCATTGGCGCGCAGGAGACGGTTGAGCTCAACGGCCTCATCGACGGTAAGACGGTTCTCCCGCCAGGCGGCGATGAGAGAAATCAATCGTGCGGAGCTCATGAGACCTCGTTGACCGCCAGCCTCCGATCAAGGCATTCGCGGAGTAACTGGCGCGACCGCGAGAGCGCGACCCGCACGGCGTTGACGCTCCAGCCGACGGTCACCGCGATTTGTTCGGGCATCTGGTCATTGTGATAGCGGAGCATCACGAGCTCGTATGCCCGCGGCGCGAGTTTCCCCATGCAGCCCTGCAGTGCTGCCATCCGGTGCTTGAACGAGTCCTCGTCGAAACCGCCGGTCGGATACAGCAATTCGACGACGTCGTCATCGAGCCGGGCCACCCGCCGTGAGCGCGTTCGCTGAAAATGCAATGTGTTATATCGGGCGACGGTGCAGGCCCAAGCCATGAAGTCGGTGCCCTGTGTCCATGAGTGGGCTTTTCGACTCAGGGTGAGAAAAACTTCCTGCACGATGTCCTGCGCATCCGAAAAGCTCGGCTCAATCGACAGCACATACGCGAGAATCGCCCGCTGATGCCGGACGTAGAGGCTCTGCACATGGAGCGTGTGCGCTTCCGGGGTTGGCGACGAAGAATTCATCCATAATAGGATTGCTGCTGATCTACTGAAATTAGCAGACAAAACGCTTCGGCTTGGGCTTTTACCGACAGGAAACTGGACTTGAAGAGTTTGATTCTGGCTCAGCACGAACGCTGGCGGCGATCGGCGGACGGGGCGATCAACGCACGGGCCCTGTCCGATATTTGGTAGTTTTTGTCACACTTTGAATCTTCGAGACAACCACGCCAGATAACCGAAGGCACGAGTTGATACAGTTAGGCCCCCCGGAAAATCAACGGTGCATCCTATTCCAAAACTAGATCCGCAATCCTCGCGCCATGCCCGCTGCCTCGCCCCTTCTCGCCTCTTGACTCAATCGAAAACAAACAACGGTCAACCCCCGCGGATCCCCTGGTTCACTCGACCCACTCCGCGGCATGAAACTCCACGTCACCGAAGCCGGGTACCACGTCCCCGGCATCATCCGTTGGCCCTGCCACGCCCGGCCCGGCACCACCGGCGCGGAGCCGATTTGTGGTCTCGATTTTTCCCGACCGCCTGCGCACTCGCCGAGGTTCCCGCTCCCGCTGACAGCGCCCTCGACGGCACGAGCTTGCTGCCCCTCTTCGCCGGTCAAGCGCTCACTCTGCCGCGCCCGCTCTTCTGGCGCTACGACTTCGCTCCCAACCGCCCGCAGACGCTCGCAC
This sequence comes from Opitutia bacterium, assembly GCA_002737275.1. Classification (GTDB taxonomy): domain Bacteria; phylum Verrucomicrobiota; class Verrucomicrobiia; order Opitutales; family Opitutaceae; genus Tous-C4FEB. The sequence goes on along the minus strand of NSIG01000009.1, from coordinate 2,181 downwards.
TCCGCGACAGCCCGTGGAAAATTCCGGCCGACAAGATGCTCGGGGGAAGGTTAAACTCTACAATCTCTCGACCGACCTCGGCGAAAAACAAAACGTCTCTGCCCGGGGCCCTGACCGCGTGAAAGCCATGGCCGCCATACTGCAACAGCTCCTCGCGGAGGTCGCCGCAGAGGGCGCCAAATTGGGCATCCCGCCCCACGCCAAAACGCCGAAAAAAAGTCGCCTCCCCTCGCCGCTCCCCGGCCAAATTTTTGATGAGGCGATCGGCCACTGCAGCTGCAGGCAGCGTGTCTCCCCTGCCCCAACCCACTGCAGAGGCCACCAACTTCCGAGACGGGATAATCTCTCGCTTGCCCGCGCCATGGGCTGGGCTCACGTTCCGGGCCAAAATTCATGTCGTTTCCCACTCTTCCCGCGCTTCTCGCTTCCCGCGACCTACCTCCGGCCGAGCTCGCCCGAGACCCGGCCGCCGCCGTGCTCCGCATCTACGCGTGGATGCACGTCGCCCGCACCGGCGACAACCGCATCCTCGACCTTTTTCGCCAAGGCTTGATCAAGGGCACGGTCACCGGCGGCCAGGGCAACGAGGGCCTCATCGTTCCGCTCGCCCTCCTCGCCGACAAGACCACCGACGTCATCTCGTTTTCGCACCGCGGCTTTGGCGGTCACCTTGTCTGGAGCGGCCATCTCTGCGACCACCTCAACCAATACTTCGCCAACGCCGCCAGCCCCACGAAAGCCCGCGAGGGTAACATTCACCACGGCGACCCGACCGCCCGCTCGTTGCCCATGATCAGCCACCTCGGCGCCATGCTCAGCAACGTCGCCGGCCTGACCGATTCGCAGCGCCGCCTCGGCCGCCCCGCCGTCGGCTTCGCATTCTTCGGCGACGGCGGTTCCAGCACCGGCGACATCCACGAGACCCTCAACCTCGCCTCGCTCCTCTCGCTCCCCGTCATCTTCGTCATCGAGAACAACCGCTACGCCTACTCGACGCCTACCTCCGAGCAGTTTGCCCCCGACACCGAGCTTTGGCGCCGCGCCGCCGGTTACGGCATGGAAGGCTTCGCCATTGATACCACGATCGACGTCGCCGCCACCGCGCAGACGCTCGCCGCCGCCATCGAAAAAGTCCGGCAAACCTCGCGCCCGCTCCTCATCGAGGCCCACACGCTGCGCCTCCGCGGCCACGCCGCCTATGACACCTGCGACTACCTCCTCCCCGGCGAATCCGACGGCTTCTTCGCCCGCGACCCGCTCCCGAAATTCCGCGCCCAACTCGTCGCCACCCATGGCGCCGCCCGCCTCGACGCCATCGACGCCGAGCTCAACGCCTGGATCGAAGCCTGCATCACCGTCTCCCTCGCCGTCCCCCGCCCCGCCGCCGACGCCACCGCGATGCTCGCCGATGTCTTCGCCCCGGAAAGCGCACCACTTCCCTGGCAGCCCACCCCCGCCGCTCCCGAAAATCTCAACAACGCCCAAGCCATCAATCTCGGTCTGCGCAAAATCCTCACCGAGCGCCCCGAGTCGCTCATCCTCGGCCAAGACATCGGCACCTACGGCGGCGCCTTCAAAGTCACCGAAGGTCTGCTCGCCGCCTTCGGTCGCCCCCGCGTGTTCAACACCCCGCTCGCCGAGAGCGCCTGCACCGGTTACACCGTCGGCCTCGCGCTCAACGGGCACCGCCCCATCGAGGAGTTTCAGTTCTCCGATTTCGTCACCGAGGCCGCCACGCAGATCACGCTCAACGCCGCCACCTACCACTTCCGCTCCGGCGCGGCCGTCCCCCTCGTCTTCCGCCTCCCCACCGGCGGCGGCCTCACCTTCGGCTCCTTCCACTCGCAGGAGCTCGACTCCTTCCTGCTCGCGATGCCCGGCCTTAAGGCCCTCTACCCGAGCACGCCGCAAGACGCCTTCAACGCCTTGCTCGCTGCTTACGAGGACAACAACCCCGTCATTCTCTTCGAGCACAAGGCCCTCTACCGCCGCGGCAAAGCCCCCGTCGCCTGGGACGCCAACTACCGCGACATCTGGTCGCCGAAAAAACTTCGCACCGGCGATTACGCGACGCTCATCACCTACGGCGACATGGTCCACCTCGCCGAGGCCGCCGCCGACTATCTGGCCGCCGAATACGAGATCACGCTCGACCTCTTCGACCTCCGCGCCCTCGCCCCG
>NSIG01000008.1 GCA_002737275.1 Opitutia bacterium | reverse complement strand
CTTCCGCCCCACCAAAGACAAAATCATCGAGCGCATCACGGAGTGGATGGGGTGAGGCGGTGATTCTTGGTTAAGGTCTTTCGATCCCAATTCGCCCAAACCCCGAGCCCGCACTCATGGCCAAATCCAAAATCCCGACCCCCGCCCGCTGGTCCCGCATCAAACTCTTCGCCATGGACGTCGACGGCATCCTCACCGACGGCACCGTCCTCATTTCCTCCGACGGCACCGAGGCCAAGCGCTTCTCCATCCTCGACGGCCTCGGCCTCGCCCGCCTGCGCGACGCCGGCCTGCCCCTCGCCTGGATCTCTGGCCGCGCTTCCGGCGCCACCACCGCCCGCGCCACCGAACTCAAAATCCCCCACGTTATCCAAGGCCGCCCCGACAAACTCACCGCCCTGACCGAACTCGCCGCCTCGCTCGACCTCCCGCTATCCGCCTGCGCCTACATGGGCGACGACGTGATCGACGTCCCCGCCCTCCGCGCCGCCGGCCTCGGCATCAGTGTCCCGGGCGCCATGCCCGAAGCCCGCGCCGCCGCCGACTACATCACGAATCGTCCAGCCGGCCTCGGCGCCGTGCGCGAGGTTTGCGACCACCTGCTCGCTGCTCACGGGAACAAATCTCGCCGTTAGGCCACCATTCCGCTCCTGTTTGCTTCGCCCATGCGCCGTCGCTTGCCCAGCACCCCTCCCGCTCCTCCTCGCGCACGGCGTCATTGGCTCGCGGCGGTCGTTTCACATCTGTTGTTCGCGACGACCTTCCTGCCCGCCGCCGAGTCGGCGAAAAGCGCCGCTCCTCCAGCCACGCAGCCCATCGTCGCCAAGAACTGGAGCCTCCCCCTGTTCACCAAAGAAGGTCACCGATCCCTGACCTTGCGCGGCACCGAAGCCCGCACCGTCAATCCCACCCGTATCGACATCACCGATCTCAACATCACGACGTTCGTCGGCGACGCCGCGGCCAAGGTCGAATCGATTTTGCTCTGCCGTGAACTCGCGAGTTTCTACCCCGATGAAAAACTTGTCCGGGGCACCGCCGAAGTCCGGCTCATGCGCGACGACCTCGAGATCACCGGCGAGCAGTGGATCTACGACCACGGCGCCAAAAAGGTTTCCATCGCTCGAAACACCCGCATTACGTTCAAAGCTCAGCTGCCCGATCTCCTCAAATGACGTTCCGCCCGCTCCTTTTCCTCGTCGCTCTGGGCATGCTCACCCCGGGCTCCGGGCTCGTTCGCGCTCAACTGGCCCCGGAGGCACCACCCACCGTCATCGAATGCGCCGGGCTGTCCGAAACCATCAGCACCGACACCGAGACGACCGCCATCTTCCGCGATAAAGTCGTGGTCACCGGCAACAACCTTAAGCTCACGTGCGACTACCTCAAAGTCGTCGCTTCACGCAAAGGCGACCCCAAGGCCACCATCGGAAAATATGGCTTTTTCAAAACCCTTGTCGCGTCCGGTAACGTCAGAATCATTCAAGGCGACCGCGAGGCAACCTGCGGTCATGCCGAGATTTTTCCCGGTGAAGACCGTGTCGTCCTCAGCCGCTTGAACAAGACGGGCTCATTCCCTTCCATCCGGCTCCTCAACGCCACCACCGGCGTCGTCGAATACGAGGGCTCGGGGCCGCGCATGATTCTCTACCGCGGCGAACGCAAAGCCTCGATCGAGCCCGAGGACGGGGTGGGCGGCCGCTTTACCCTACCCGCAATCAAAGACCTCGGCTTCAATAAAAAGAAGGCCCAGCCCGCCGCCGATCCTGCTCCCGCGGCCTCCCCCAAACAACCGTGATGCCACCGTCCCCCATCACTGCTGCCGCTCCGGCAGCCGCACCCGTGCGCTCCGAGATTGTCGCCGCCGGTTTGATCAAGACGTTCGGCACCCGCAACGTGGTCGATGGCGTAAACCTACGCATTGGGGCGGGCGAGATCGTCGGCCTGCTCGGCCGCAACGGCGCGGGCAAGACCACCGCATTCTACATGATCGTGGGGTTGGTGCCCGCGACCGCCGGGACCATCGCGCTCGACGGCCGCGATCTCACGCGCTTGCCGATGCACCAGCGGGCTCGCCACGGCATCGGCTACCTGCCGCAGGAAGCGTCCGTGTTTCGGAAACTCACGGTCGAAGAAAATATCTTGGCCATCGTCGAGGTTATCGACGTGCCCCGCGCCGAACGCGCGACCCGCGTCGCCCACCATCTGGCCGAGCTCTCGCTGTCGCATCTGGCCAAACAAAAAGCCTTCACGCTTTCCGGCGGTGAACGTCGCCGGCTCGAGATCGCCCGCGCCCTCGTCACGCGACCGAAATTCCTCCTGATGGATGAGCCCTTCGCCGCGATCGACCCCATTTCTGTCGCCGAGGTGCAAAAAATCATCCTCGAGCTTAAGGCCCGCGGCATCGGCATCATCATCACCGATCATAACGTGAGAGAAACGCTTCGCATCGTCGACCGCGCCTATCTCTTGGAAAAAGGCAAAGTTCACTTCGAAGGCACGGGAGAAGAACTCATCAAGGACGAGCAGGCGCGCAGATTTTATCTGGGCGAAGGGTTTAATCTGTAATGCGGTGGAAAAGTTGAGAGTTGAACGCCAAGAGTTGAGCGCAAAACCTCTCAAAATCTCAATTCGCCGTTTGTCCACCTCCCGATTTCCGGACTTTCAGCGCTCAACGCTCAGCTCTCAACTTTCCTCCCCATGCAAAAAGCCATCCACGGCATCACCGTCGCCCACTTTTTCGAGACCTACCGGGAAAAACTCAAAATGGAGCTCGTCATCGGCGAGGTTGGACTCAGCCGCCTGATTCGTGAAGGCAGCATCAACCGTCCCGCCCTGGCCCTCACCGGCTTCTTCAAATACTTCGCCAACAAACGCATTCAGGTCCTCGGCGCCGCCGAGATGCATTATCTCAAGACCCGCTCCCAAAGCGACCAGGTGAAGACGTTCAAAAGAATGGTGGAAGCCGGCGCCCCTTGCATCGTTCTCACGCGCAATTTCAACGCCACCCACTCGCTGCTCGAAGTCGCCCGGGAAATGAATTTCCCCGTGCTCCGCACGCCGATGATCACGATGAACTTCATCAATCTCGCGACCCTCTGCGTGGACAACGAATTCGCTCCTTCGGCCACCGAACACGCCACCACCCTCGATATCAAAGGCGTGGGCGTCATGCTCCGCGGCGACTCCGGCGTCGGCAAATCCGAGTGCGCCCTAGCTCTCATCGAGCGCGGTCACTCCCTCGTCGCCGACGATCTTACCATTATCAAGCTGCTCGACGAACGTGAGCTCATGTCCTCCAGCCGCGCCCTCAACCGCGGTTACATGGAGTGCCGCGGTATCGGTATCATCAACATCGCCGAGATGTTTGGGATCAAATCCATCCGGCTGGAAAAGCGGATCGATATGGTCGTCTCCTTGCGCGAGTGGACGCCCGAGGTCGTCGAAGAGCGCACCGGACTCGAAGAGAATTACTATGAAATCCTAGGTATGCGCGTCCCGCACGTGGAACTCTACGTCCGCCCGGGCCGCGACATTGCCCGCCTCGTCGAGGTCGCCGCCCTCACCCAAGCGCTCAAGAAAATGGGCCACGACCCCGCCAGAGACTTCAACGACCGGCTGATTGCCTTTATGTCGAAGCAATCCGCTGCCCCGGCCACGAAGCTTAAACCCACGGAGCGCGAGGAACGCGCCCCGGGCTCTTAGCCGGCCTCCTGCGGTTAAGAACCGAAGAAAAAGTTTATCTCCGGGCGCGAAAGCCGTGAGCGGCTGACTGCATCGCCGCAGTCACGGCAGGGGATGCGGCGAGAGAGAGCGCCACTCGTTGCGGGCTTGGTCGCCCAGCGATCCATGTATTCCTTGCGCATCGGATCACTCCGAACTCGAGCGCGGATTTTGCGGCGGCGGCCTCTGCTTCAGACTTAAAAAGTTTTTGCGGATGCGGACCCCCGAGAGTCCAAACGGAGACGTGCCCCGATAGGGCGCCGGTGCGATTTTAAAAACGACGGACAGCAAACGATTTTTCGGTTTTGCCCTCACGTTGCTGACTCAACCGGCAACCCAACTTTTCGTCTTCACCCACCAAACGCAGAAAAATGGCGGAGAGGGAGGGATTCGAACCCCCGGTTCCCTTGCGGAAACACGCGCTTTCCAAGCGCGCGCATTCGACCACTCTGCCACCTCTCCGGTGTTCGTTTGAACCGTCAAAAACAGTTCATCCGATGGGCGAAACGCCAGAAGAAAGGCTCCGCTCACAACCCCGTCAACGAGGAACTTGGCTGGGGCGATCCGGGGCCAGTCTCTTTCTCCACGCATCGGGGCTCGCCCGCTCAGCCGTCCGAAAAGCGCGATAGAAGCTCGAAACATCCTCGAAGCCACACTCGTAACAAATCGAGGTCACCGATCGCCCCGTCTCCCGCAACAATCTCCGCGCGTGCGCCAACCGATGCGCCCGCACCGTATTAAACCAGGTATCCCCCGCAATCTCGCGAAACAACGTCGTGAATCGCCGTCGGCTCAACCCCAACCTCGCCGCTGCCCCGTCAATCTGACGCTCCTCAAAAAACGTCCTCTCCAGTTCCCGCACATAGGCGGCCACCCGCGTCCGCGCCAAACCGGCGACCGCCGGTGCCTCAGCCTTCCGCCCGCTTGCACCGCGTAGAACCAAACCCAACAACTGCCACGCGAGCCCCAAAAGCAGCGCCTCCCCGCCCGCCCGCCGCAGGGTCTGCTCATGCAACATCTGCCGAAATATCCCCCGGACGTCCGCCGCCCATGTCACATGGGAATACACCCGCGCGCCACCCGGTTCGCGCAGACTGGCGGGCAACACTGCCAGCACCTGCGCCTGCACGCACACGGCATATAAAGAAAGCGGTCGCGCGTCTTCGATGCGATGCCGGCATCCCGCCGGCACCCAAGCCACCACCCCGGGCTCCAGCGCTTCCCTCCGCCCTCCCCGCACCAAGGCGCCTTCGCCCGCCAACACCAACAGCACCTTCAAGAAATCATGCGCCGTGTCYTCCATCCGAAACGATCGATCATGCCGACTTTCCAAGACAAAAACCCCCGCCGCACCAAACTTCACTGCAATGGGTTTGCGGGCGAGCGGTTCAAACATAATCACACTTTTTGCGCTCAATTGCCCGATCTGCCAAGCGCGATTGCCCACTCCGCCACGACTTTCCCCGCCCCGGCCGCTATCTTCGGATCTCGGCCCATGCTTTACGACGAAGACCACATCCTCCGCTCGCTCCGCTCTACGTGGCAGCCCGTGGCCAACGCCGCCAGCCTCGCTCCGGGTGCCGTTAGCGGCGTCACACTCCTCGAGACCGAGCTCGTTCTCACCCGCTTCGCCGACGGTCGCCTGCTCGCCGCCGATGTCGCTTGTCCCCATAAAGGGGCCCGTCTCTCTGCCGGCTGCGTCCGCGACGGCGAACTCATGTGCCCCTACCACGGCTGGCGCTTCGACCGCAATGGCGCATGCCAGTCCATTCCGTCCATCGTCGAGCCCAACGCCGCCAAGCAGGCGCTCGCCCACCTCCGCACCTACGCCGTGCAGGAGCGCTACGGCTTCGTTTGGGTGCAGCTCGATCCGACTCCCGCCGCCACCGGCATCGTCCCCTCGTTGCCCGAAGTGCTAGCGTTTGAGGACTCGCGCTGGACCTACGTTGTGGGCCCCTCCATGCCTTTCGAAACCGGTTGGCGCCGCGAGGTCGAAAACTACCTCGACATGACCCACTTTGCCTTCGCCCACGCCACCACGCTGGGCAAAGCCGCCGACCAACGCCTTCCGCCCATGGACATCAAAGAAATGCCCGACGGCGGCTTTCAGATGGACGCCCCTTTCCCCGCCCTCGCGTCTCCCGCCGAGCCCCCCGGCAAACTTCAAAGTGCCCACCACCGTCGCCAGCGCGGCTACCTCCCCAACTTTACGACCATCCGCCAAACCTTCACGGATGGCGACGAGCGCGTTCTTCTTCACGTCCCGTCGCCTCGCACGCGCACGAGTTGCACCGTCTTTTGGTCGCTCGCGATTTCTCCCGGCTTCGACGGTCCGCCACCTGCCACCCAAATCGAGTTCGCCGTCCGCGTCCTCGATGAAGACCGCCTCATGTGCGAAAATCAAATTCCCGCCGAGGTTCCCATCAACCCCGGCCGCGGGGGTTGGGGCGTGCTGGTGATGCCCGGCGACCGGCTCGCCAACACCTTTCAGAAACAACTCCGCCGCTGGCTCACCGCGCACCCTCCGTCCGTCGCTTCCGCCCCCAACCCAGCTGAAATATCAGCATAATCCCGCTCGCCACACCCCGCGTCTGCGCAAACTACTCATCGTTCTCGTTTCCAGCTCCCAACCACTTCAACCTATCGCTATTTTTATGGCCAAACCACGCATCCTCACCACCACCGTCGGCTCCTATCCTGTTCCTGACTGGCTCGCCGCGCTCCCCTCCGAGCAAGCCGTCATCGACGCCACCCGCGTCGTGTTCGACATCCAGCACCAAGCCGGCATCGACCTCCCGACCGACGGCGAACTTTACCGTTTCGACGTCAACCACCCCGACACGAACGGCATGATCGAATATTTCATCCGTCCCATGTCCGGCATCGACGGCCAAGTCGGCCGCTCCATCACCGAGGAATTCTCCCGCCATCACCCGATGGGCTTCCGCCGCAAGCCCGCCGGTGTCGTCACCGGCCCCCTCGGCGAAGGCTCGCTCAATCTCCTCGCCGATTGCCAACGCGCCGCGTCCGTCGCCGGCGGTGATTTCAAGTTCACCGTCACGAGCCCCTACATGCTCGCGCGCACGCTCCTCGACCACCACTACGGCAGCTTCGACAAGCTCACCATGGCCCTCGGTGAAGTCCTCGCCGCCCAGATGCCCGGTCTCCCTGCCACCTGCGTGCAGGTCGACGAAGCCAACATCCCCGGCAATCCCAAGGACGGCCCCCTCGCCGCCGCCTCAATGAATCTCGTGCTCGATGGCATCGACAAAAAAACCGAACGCGCCGTCCACTTCTGCTTCGGCAACTACGGCGGACAGACCATTCAGAAGGGCAACTGGAAGGCCCTGCTCGATTTCTTGAACGCCCTCCACACCGACCACCTCGTCCTCGAACTCGCCCATCGCCCCGCGAGCGACCTCGACGCGCTCAAGCACATCGACAAAAAAATTGCCCTCGGTGTCGGCGTGATCGACATCAAGGTGAACCATATCGAGACCGCCGACGAAGTCGCCGCGCGCATCGAAGCTGTGGAAAAGAAAGTCGGCCCCGGCCGCGTCAAGTGGGTCCACCCCGACTGCGGCTTCTGGATGCTCAAGCGCTCCATCGCCGACCGCAAAATGGAAGCCCTCGTCCGCGGCCGCGACAAATACCTCGGCATCTAAGAATCGACAATCGCCGCCTGCTCCAGTCGCCGCGAAGCCGCGCCTCACCGCGCGGCTTTTCGTTTCCATCTCTCTGCGACGAGTCGTCTACCGCGGAGTTTTTACGGCTCCCGCATCAACGTCGCTTACACCACCGACCGCACCTTTAACCCCGGGACCTTCTTAAAATGCGGATCGGTGGTAATGACCGTCGCCCCTGCTTTCCGCGCGCAGGTCGCAATCGCGATGTCCGTCAGCGGCAAGACTTCACCGCGGCGATCCAGTTCCCATGCCAGGTCGGCCACTTCGCTCCAAAACGCCGGCCCCATCGACATCTCGTTCATCGCAGCAAACAACAGTTCCATCCGTTCGCGTGCCCCCACCGAGACCACGCCGCGCAGCACCTCCGCCCGCACCACCCCGCAGGTGATTAGTTCACCCCGCTTGAGGTGATCGCCCAGCTCGGCAAACAAGTCTGCCCGATCACGCAACCAACGGATGTAAACGCACGAATCGACCAAGATCATGGGCGGGCGGGCTTCTCCCGCTGCCGAAGCGCCAGCACGTCATACGCGGGATCGACGACCGCACCTTCATCGAGACCATCGAAAAACGGGCGGCTTAGTAGCGACTTCACCCGCGCCGTGCGTTCCGCCTGCGTCAGAGCGAAATCAATGGCTTCCTTCCTCGTGGTCAACCCGGTGAGCTTCATCACCCGCTCCAGCTTCGCCTCATCGAGATCGATGGTTGTTTTCATGCGCCCACCGATATGGGCGGCCCACCCGTATCACAAGCCGTATCTCCTGGCTTCCTATCGTGCTCAGCCCACCCGCTTCCCGCCTGCGACGACGACATCCACCGGATTCCCCCCGACTTCATGGGCGAGCAGCCGCTCGTCCTTATGCCGCAGCAAAATCAGATCCGCCCGCTGCCCCACCTCGATCGTCCCGCGGTCGTTAAGTCCCAGCGCCGCCGCCGCGTTCACCGTCGTCGCCGCAATCGCCTCCGCCACCGTCAGACCCGAGTAACGCACCGCCAGCGCGATCACGAACGGCATCGCGTGCGTCGGCGCCGTCGCGACCCCGTAGTCGCTCGCCAACACCACCAGCCCGCCACTGTCCGCGAAAGCCCCCGCCCGCGCGTAACGTCCGCGCGCGTGAAAACTCGTCGCCGGCGTAAACACCCCAAACGTCTCGCTCGCCGCCAACGCCACCAAGTCCGCCTTTGCGGCGTTTTCCAGATGATCCACGCTGCGCACATGCAGCCGTAGCGCCTCGGTGATCATGCCCGTCGGCGCCGCCGACTCCGCACTCACCCGCAGCGGCAGCCCGTGTTTGCCCGCTCGCTCAAACAGCCGCACGCACGCCTCCACCGGCCACGCATCTGCCGCGCACACCGCCTCGACCGCGATGCCCGGAAACTCATGCCACACCGCCGGCAACAGCTCCCGCACCACCATCCGCGTAAACGCCGCCACCTCCCCGTCCACCGTCTGCCCGAGCAGCGCCGTCGGCACCACCGTCCCGGGAAATTCCTGCGCCGCCCGTGCGATCGCGTGCAACATCTTCGTCTCGCCGTCGATGGTCAGTCCATAGCCGCTCTTCACCTCCATCGTCGTGGTGCCGCCGCGGAGCATCGCATCCAATCTCGCCCGCAACCCGGCCGCGAGTTGCTTCCGCGTCGCCTCCTTCACCGCCCGCACGGTCGCCTGAATTCCACCGCCTTTCTTTAACACTTCCGCCGGCGGCACTCCGCCGAGTTCCTGTTCCCACTCTACGAGCCGATCACCCGCCCAGCACGCATGCGTGTGGCAATCGACGAATCCCGGCATCAGCACCCGCCCGTCCGCCTCGATCACTTCCGCTCGCTCCGGCACCGCCAACTCGACGCCCACCGCCGCGATTTTTCCATCCGTCACGAGCACATCGCCGCGCGCAATCACGCCGAGCTCCTTCAACGCCGCTCCACGCCGCGCTTTTCGGCCGCCGATCAACGTCGCCGCCCCACCCGGCTCGAGCAGCGCAAGGGTCAACACACGGGCGTGGCGGATCATGAGGCTCATCCTGTGACGCTTCACCGTCTTCCCGACCCGCGCAAGCCACACGCCGCAGTTGCCAATTCCGCCCATTCACCACCTATTCACCCTCCCTCCCGCATGTCCGCCGATCTCTCCGAACTCTACCAACAGGTCATCCTCGACCACAACCGCCGCCCCCGCAACCGCGGCAAACTGCCCACCGCCAACCGCGTCGCCCACGGCAACAACCCGTCCTGCGGCGACGAATGCAGCGTCTATCTCCAGCTCGACGGCGACCGCATCACCAACCTGTCCTTCGACGGCTCCGGCTGTGCCATTTCCCAAGCCAGCGCCTCGCTCATGACCACCCAACTCAAGGGCAAAACCGCCGCCGAAACCCAAAAACTCTACGACGATTTTCACCACATCGTCACCACCGGCGAGGCCCCCGAAGACATCAGCGACCTCGCCGCTTTCGCCGGCGTCCACACGTTCCCCGCCCGCATCAAATGCGCCACCCTCGGCTGGCACGCCGCGCTCAACGCCCTCAAAGGCGACCCGCTCCCCGCCACCACCGAGACGCACAAAGACTGATCTGCCATCCGTCATCTTTCTCTTTTCTCTTAATCTTTCTCTTTCGTCAGGAAGTCACCGCCACAAACCGGAGAACGATTAAGAGAAAGAATTAGATCAACCAGCCCACCATGTCCGACCTCGCCCGCACCCGCGCCGATTTCCCCATCCTGCACCAGCAGGTCAACGGCAAGCCCCTCGTCTACCTCGACAACGGCGCCACGTCGCAAAAGCCCCGCGCCGTCATCGACGCCCTCGTCCATTACTACGAGCGCGACAACAGCAACGTCCACCGCGGCCTCCACACCCTCTCCATGCGCGCCACCGACGCCTATGAAGGCGCCCGCACCCGCATCGCCAAATTCATCCACGCCGCCGACCCCGCCGAAATCATTTTCACCCGCGGCACCACCGAGAGCATCAACATCGTCGCCCGCAGCTGGGCCCAAGCGCACCTGAAGCCCGGCGACGTCATCCTCACCACCGAGATGGAGCACCATTCCAATCTCGTCCCTTGGCAACAAGCCGCCAAGGCCGCCGGCGCCACCTTAAACTACATCCCCGTGCTCGGCGCCGATGCCGAGGGCGGACTCGATTACGCCGCGCTCGATACGCTGCTCACCCCCGCCGTGAAGCTCTTGGCCTTCACGCATATTTCCAACACCCTCGGCACGGTCAACGACGCCGCCGAGCTCTGCCGCCGCGCCCGCGCCGTCGGGGCCGTCACCTTGATCGACGCCGCCCAGTCCATCGGCCACGCCCCGATCGACGTGCAAACCCTCGGCTGCGACTTCCTCGTCTTTTCCGGCCACAAGATGTGCGGCCCCACCGGCATCGGCGTGCTTTACGGCCGCCGCGCCCTCCTCGACAAACTCGCCCCCGATGAAACCGGCGGCGGCATGGTCGTCACCGTCACCTACGAAGGCGCGAACTGGAAGCCGTCCCCCGAGCGCCATGAAGCCGGCACGCCCAACGTCGCCGACGCCATCGCCCTCGGTGCTGCCTGCGATTACATCGACACCATCGGCCGCGAAGCCATCGCCGCGCACGACCACCACTTGGGTGCCGTCGCGATGGAGAAACTGTCCGCGATCCCCGGCATTCGCATCATCGGCCCGCGCCTCGGCCAACCGCGCGCAGGTCTGGTGAGCTTCGGGTTTCCCGATGTGCATGCCCACGACATCGTCACCTTCGCGGACGAAGACGGCCTCGCATTGCGCGGCGGCCACCACTGTAACCAGCCGTTGATGCGTAAGCTCGGCCTCACGAGCACGACGCGCGCGAGTTTCTACTTCTACAACACCGCGCAGGAAATCGACGTCCTCGTCGCCAGCCTCCGCCGCATCCAGAAATTCTTTGTGGGCTAGCCGCGTCTTGCCGGTCGCCGTCCTCCTCCCATTCAAGCCGCGTCGATGTGCGGCTTTTTTGCGCCTAATTTAGCCTCTTTGCCCCATCTCCCGCTCCGCCCCTTCCTGCTCGCCTCCCCTCGCCCCGCCCGCTTTGGCTTTTCTCCTATGAAACTCCGTTCCCGCCTCGTAATCCTCGCCGCGTTCATCGCCGGCGGCGCCCTTCGCGCCGACGAAGGCATGTGGCTTTTCTCTGCGGCGCCCCGTGCGCAGATCAAAGCCAAATATGGCTTCGATCTCACCGATGCTTGGCTCGACCACGTCCGTCTTTCCTCCGTCCGCTTCAACAGCGGTGGCTCCGCCTCCTTCGTCTCCGCCGACGGCCTCGTGCTCACAAACCACCACGTCGCCGCCGACTCTCTTCAAAAAATGGGCTCCAAGGAGAAAAATATCCTCCGCGACGGCTTCTACGCAAAGACTCAGGCTGATGAGATCAAAGCCAACGACCTCGAGGTAAACGTCCTCCAATCCATCGAGGACGTCACTGCCCGCATTAACGCCGCCGTCCCGTCCAATCTCTCTGGTGCCGACGCCGCCCTCGCCCGCCGCAAAATCATCGCCGAAGTTGAAAAAGAGTCGAAAGATAAAACCGGTCTCCGTAGCGATGTCGTCACGCTCTACCAAGGCGGCGCCTATCACCTCTACCGCTTCAAGCGTTACACCGACATCCGTCTCGTCTTCGCCCCCGACCAGCAAATCGCCTTCTACGGCGGCGACCCCGATAATTTCGAATATCCCCGCTACTGTCTCGATGTGACGTTTTTCCGCGTCTACGAGAACGGCCAGCCCATCAAGTCCGCGAACTTCCTGAAATGGTCCGCCAACGGCGCGGCCGAGGGTGAACTCACCTTCGTTTCCGGCCACCCCGGCTCCACCCGGCGTCTGCTCACCATCGCCGAGCTCGAATACCTACGCGACAACCAGGTCCCCTACCAACTCGGCCAGTTGAAACGCGAAGAAGTGCTCCTCAACTCTTGGAGCGGCCGCAGCGGCGAAAACGCCCGCCGCGCCAAAGATGAACTTTTCGGCATCCAGAACTCGCGTAAAGTTTCCGACGGTCGCATCGCCGCCCTCCAAGATCCCGTGTTCTTCGGCGCCAAAGTCGCCGCCGAAAAAGCCCTGAAGCAAAAACTCGCCGACATCCCCGGCGGCGCCGAGGCCCTCGCCGGCTATGAGCGCATCGCCTCCGCCCAAAAAATCATCGCCGGCCTCGCCCACCGCTCCCGCGCGATCAACAGCCTCAATTCGGATTCGTTCAGCATTGCCAACCGCCTCCTCCGCGCGGGCGACGAACGCCCCAAGCCCAACGGTGAACGCCTCAGCGAATACGCCGACGCGCGTCGCGAGTCCTTCGAGCAGCAGCTGTTCACCGACAAGCCGATCTACCCCGACTTGGAAATTCTCACTCTGGCGGACTCGCTCACGATGTTCGTGGCTGACTTGGGCGCGAATGACCCGGTCGTCATCGCGGTCCTCGCGGGCAAATCACCCCGCGTCCGCGCGGCCGAATTGATTAATTCGACAAAAGTCCGCGACGTCGCCTTCCGCAAAAAGCTTTATGAGGGCGGAGCCGCCGCCGTCGCCGCGGCCAAGGATCCGATGATCGAGGTCGCCCGCGTCCTCGACCCCGAATCCCGCGCCCTGCGCAAGAGCTTCGAAGCCCAGAACGAAATCAAACAGCAGGCCCAAGCCGTCATCGGCAAAGCCCGTTTCGCCGTCGATGGCACCAACAACTACCCCGACGCCACCTTCACCCTCCGCCTCAGCTATGGCCCGGTGAAAGGCTACGTCGAGAACGGCCAAAAAATCCCTGCCACGACAAACTTCGCCGGCCTTTACGCCCGCGCCGCCGATCAGGACAACCAGCCGCCCTTCGATCTTCCCCCCCCCTGGATCGCGAGGAAATCCGCCCTCGATCTCACCGTGCCCTTCAATTTCGTGAGCACGGCCGACATCATCGGCGGCAATTCCGGCAGTCCGGTGATCAACCGTGCCGGCGAATTCGTCGGCATCATCTTTGACGGCAACCTCCAGTCGCTCGCCGGCGACTACGGTTACGACGACATCGAAGCCCGCGCCCTGAGTGTCCACAGCGCCGGCATTCTCGAGGCGTTGAAGCAGGTTTACGAAGTCCCCACCCTCGTCGCCGAACTCAGAGCGGGCAAACGCTGATCCCAACGATCACCGGATTCCTGGGGGGCGGGTCGCCAACCCGCCCTTTTTTGCACCCCGACAACGTCTTCCTCTTCTCAACCGCTTAGCCCTCGCAGTCCCCACCCCGCCAGCGCCGCCCCGAGCACGATCCATCCCAGCGCGATGCGTCCCCATTGCAGCGCCGCAAACGCGACCATGCCGATCGTCGCAACCCATCCGTCCATGCCAGCCGTCCAACCGTTCGGCCACACTGCGTGCCAGCCAAACCAGAGCGCGAGATTCAAGATGACGCCCACCACCGCCGCCGTCACCGCCGCCAGCGCCGCACTCAACCGCACGTTGTCGCGCAGCCGCTCCACGTAGGGCGCACCCACGAGGATAAATAGAAACGTCGGGACAAACGTCACCCACGTCGTCAGCGCCGCGCCGAGCGTCGCCGCCGCCAGCGACGGCAGCCCGCCGGGATTCACCCAGCCCGCGAGAAACCCCACGTATTGGAGCACCAAAATCAGCGGCCCCGGCGTCGTCTCCGCGAGCGCCAAACCGTGCAACATCTGCGGCGCCGTTACCCAGCCGTGATCCTCCACGGCCTGCTGCCCCACGTAGGGCAACACCGCGTAAGCCCCGCCAAACGTCACCACCGCCACCTTGCTGAAAAAAACCCCCAACTGCGCGTAGAGCCCGCTCCAGCCGTGAAAAAATCCCGCCGCCACCACCGGCGACGCCCACAGCGCCAGCCCCACCACCGCGAGCCGAAGGGTGGACCGCGTTGTTCCTGACGCGGTCTGCGCCCCGCTCGCGTTCAACGGTGCCATCACCTTCAACCCAAACGTCTCTGGCCAAACCTTTCCACCAAAGAACCCGGCGGCCAGCGCGCCCAAGACCACCGCCGGAAACGGCACCCGCCCCACCGCCAGCGCGACCCACGCCGCCGCCGCGATACCCCACGCCACCGGAGTCTTGAGGGCCTTGCGACCCACCCGCAGCACCGCCGCCAGCACGATCGCGAGCACCACCACCTTTAGCCCATAAAAAATCCCCGCCACCGCCGGCACCGTCCCATAGCTCACGTAAAACCAACTCAGTCCCCACAGCATCAGCGCACCCGGCAGCACGAACAAAATCCCTGCCGCCAAACCGCCGCGCACCCCGTGCAGCAGCCAGCCGCAATAGGTCGCGAGCTGGGTCGCTTCCGGCCCGGGCAACAGCATGCAAAAATTCAGCGCGTTCAGAAACCGCTCCTCCCCGATCCAGCGTTTCCGTTCCACGAGCGCCCGATGCATGATCGCGATCKGCCCCGCCGGTCCGCCGAAGCTGATGAATCCCAACTTCACCCAGAACCGCAGCGCCTCCCGAAAACTCGGCTTCTCCTCCATCCCGCGAGCACACGCACTTCACTGCGCCGCGCAAACGGCAAAACTCCGCCCGAAAAAAACGACCGAATGACTTGCCCCCGCCGCTCAGCGCCTATTTCTAAATCCGTTTTTTCTCCGCCGTCCATTTTTCCCGTCCGTCTTCGCCTCATGAAACCTTCCCGCTCTTCTGAGTCCTTCCTCGAAAAAACTATCTTCGCCAGCCGCTGGCTCCAGGCCCCGCTCTACGTCGGCCTGATCATCGCCCAGTGCGTTTACGTCTACCAGTTCTTCGTTGAGCTCTGGCACCTCGGCCACATCGCGTTCAGCCCCGCCGGCTCGGTCAAGGACCCCAGCACGCTCATCATGCTCAATGTGCTCGGTCTCATCGACGTCGTCATGATCGCGAATCTCCTCGTCATGGTGATCATCGGTGGCTACGAAACCTTCGTCTCCCGCCTCAACCTCGATCAACACCCCGACCAGCCTGAGTGGCTCAGCCACGTCAACGCCGGCATGTTGAAGGTCAAACTCGCCACCGCCCTCATCAGCATCTCCTCGATCCACCTCCTGAAAACGTTCATCGAGGTCCGCTCGCCCGAGTTCGCCGCCGCGCCAGACAGCGTCATGTGGCAGGTCATCATCCACTGCGCCTTCGTCTTCTCCGCCGTCGCTCTCGCTTACACGGACAAGCTCATGATGTCCGCCGTCAAAGCATCCTCCGCCGATCC
>NSIG01000007.1 GCA_002737275.1 Opitutia bacterium | reverse complement strand
GTGAATTGCTCCAAGAAGCCTCCGCCCTGCGCCGCACCTTCACCGGCTGACGCACCGACTGCCCTCGCCCTTTCGCCATATCCGAACCCGGCCAGTTACTTCATCTGGAACGTATCCGCCAGTATTGTCTCCATTCGCCGCGCACGCGCTTTCGCCAAAAACGCGCCAACTTATCCCGACCAACCGTAACTCCAATGCTCCTTGGAGCAGCCAGTCTCCGGTCGACCCGCAACCGCCTCACCGCTTCAGCTTCAGCAAGCGCTCGCCGGCCGCATGCAGCGTCTCAGGTTTCTTCGCGAAGTTCAGCCGCACGAAACGGTTTTCGCCGTGCGCGAAAAAACTCGAGCCCGGCACCGGCGCGACCCCGATCTCCTTCGCCATCCAGTGCGAAAATTCCACGTCGCTCGCGTAGCCAAACGGCGAGATGTCCAACATGACAAAATACGCGCCCTCGGGCCGCGTGTAGCTCAAGCCGGTTCGATCAAGATAACCGAGCAGCACGTCACGTGACTCGGCGTACTTCGCCGTCAACTCATCGTAGTAACTCGCCGGGAAATTTAGCGCCGTCACCACCGCATGTTGCAACGGCGCCGCCGCGCCCACCGTGAGAAAATCGTGCACCTTCCGCGCTTGCGCGATCACTTCCGGCGCCGCGTGCAGGTAACCGAGCCGCCAACCCGTGATCGAAAACGTTTTTGAGAGCGACGAGCACATCAACGTGCGCTGCGCCATGCCCGGGAGCGTCGCGAAATAGACATGCTGCCGGCCGTCGAACACGATGTGCTCATAAACCTCGTCCGTGATCACCCACACATCGAACTCCTCGGCCAACGCCGCGATCTGCAACAACTCCTCCCGCGTAAAAACCCGCCCGCAGGGATTGGACGGATTGCATAGCACAAACGCTTTCAGCCCACCCGCAAACGCCCGCCTGAGCTCCGTCGGATCGAAACGGTAATGCGGCGGATGCAGCGGCACGTGCACCGCCTGAGCACCCGTGAGGATCGCGTCGGCGTTGTAGTTTTCATAAAAAGGGGAGAACAGACCAACTCGGTCGCCCGGGTCGCACACGGTCATGAACGCCGCCATCATCGCCTCCGTCGAGCCGCAGGTAACGACGAGCTCGCGATCAGCATCGACCGGCACGCCCAACCCGCGGGAGATTTTCGCCCCAAGCGCCGCGCGCAGTTCGGGTGCGCCCCACGTGGCGGCGTATTGGTGGCGACCGGCGTCCATCGCATCTTTGCCAGCCTGCACGAGGGCCGCAGGCGGGTCCCAGTCGGGGAAGCCCTGCGAGAGATTGATCGCACTGTGCCGGGCCGCGACCCGCGACATCTCGCGGATCAAAGATTCCGTGAAGACCGAAGTGCGACGAGACGTGGCGGGCATCGGAAGCGGCTCAAGGAATCCTCAACGCCATGCCCTCTTTGAGCGGCGTCGCGGCACCGGCCGGCAACACATCGCGATTCGCGTCGATCAGCGCCTGCACCCGCGCATTGGTCGCCGAGCCGTAGTATTTTTTTGCAATCCCGAAGAGCGAATCCTTCGGTGCCACCGTGTGACGGCGACCGCCTCCGGCCGCCGGTTGCGCAGATTTGGTCCGAGGAGCGGCAGGGGTCGGCGCGGGTGACAACGACGCTTCCGCCGCCGCGTCGCCTTCGGGCCCTTGGATCGGCGCGAGACTGATGCGTGACCGCTCATCCCCTTCGGGCACCTCCGTCACCGCCGGCTCCCGCGTTGCCGCCGTTACCGGCCGAACCCCGGCCGAAAACGTGCCGCCCAATCCGCCGGAGCGCAAAACCGAGAGTTCCGCGCGGAGTTGTTCAATTTCCCGCTCCAATCGCTCGCGTTGGTCCCTGCCCTCGATCCGGACCTCGCGGCTGTCGAGCGGCTGGTTGGGCAGCGTCCGGCCAAACTCGCGTTTCGCCGCCTCGATTTGCTGGCGCACGAGCGGCGCCTGCCGGGAGTTGGGCTGTTGTTCGAGGTATTTTCGGAAATGGTAGATCGCAGCAATCGGATCCTTAATGTGCTGCCGGTAGATCAAGCCGGCTTCTAAGTGGGATTCCGGGGCCGATTCCGCCCGGCGCGCGATCACCTTCAGATAGTTGGCCAGCGCTTCCTGCGGCCGTCCCTGCCGCACCAATTGCTGCCCCTCCCGATAACTGGCATCGTCTACCTCAGCGATCAGCACCGAGGTTTCGCCCCGCCCGCAACCGGCACCCGCCCCGGCAAACACCAGCACTAAGCCGGCGGCGAAAAATGAAAAGAATTTGGACATCGGATTCGGTGAAAGGGATTGAACGCGTTGCAGCTGGCCATAAGTTCCAAACTCCGCTCCCGCGATTCAAATCATAAATGGCCATCGCTTCGAAATCCGCCCTTGCCCGTGCGCGCCGTTGCTTCCGCATCGAGGGTGATGCGCTCGCTGCCACCGCGCGGGGCCTAGATCGACGTTTTGTTGCGACGGCCCGGGCCGTCGAAGCCACCGTCGTCGCCGGCGGAAAGCTCATTTTTAGCGGAGTCGGAAAATCCGCCCACATCGCCCAGAAGATCGCCGCCACCTTCAACAGCACGGGGGTCTCCTCCTATTTTCTCGATTCGACCCAGGCGCTCCACGGCGACCTCGGTCTGTGCGCTGAGGGCGATCTAGCTATTCTACTCAGCAACAGCGGTCAGTCCGAAGAGGTTCTTCGACTCGTCCCGCTGCTCAAGCGCTTCGGCCTCGGCATCGTGGCCTTCACCGCCCACGCCGATTCCGACCTCACCCGTGCCGCCGATCACCTGCTGCTTTACCGTGTCCCCCGCGAAGCGTGTCCGCTCAAGCTCGCCCCGACTGCGAGCACCACGGCCGCGCTCGCCCTCGGCGACGCGCTGGCGATGGTGCTGCTCGAATCCCGCGGACTCACCCGCGACGACTTCGCCAAATACCACCCCGCCGGGAACCTGGGCCGTGTCCTACTCCTGCGCGTGCGCGATATCATGCGCACCGCCGACCGCCTGCCCGTGGCCGTTGAAACCGTCCCGTTGCAGGACGCCATCCTCGCGATGACCAAAGCCAAGAGCGGTAGCATTGCCTTGGTCCATCCCCGCAGCCGGCGATTGACCGGCATTCTGACGGACGGCGATTTTCGCCGCAGCGCGCTCACCGGTCCGGACTTCCTCAGCCGTCCGGTCGCCGCGTTCATGACCCGCACCCCAAAAACTATCTCCGCGGACGCCCTCGGCGTCGATGCGTTGCGTCTTTTTGAAGCTCATAAAATTGACGATCTCATCGTCACCGACGCCCAGCACCGACCCGTCGGACTGATCGACGGACAAGATTTGCCCAAATTTAAAATCGTGTGAAACCCCCCATTCGCATCGGCATCATCGGCCTCGGCGGTTTCGCCGGCTCCCACCACAACGCCGTCGCGCGCCTAGAAGAGCGTGGACACGCCAAGCTTATTTGCACCTGCGATCCGCGGGTGGAATTTTTCGTCAACGAGCGTGAGAAACTGAATTTTGTCGCCCGAGGCGTCGGCGTGTTTCCCGACTACCGCTCCATGCTCGCCGCCTGCGGCCGCGATCTCGATCTCGTCGTGATCCCGACGCCGATCAATCTCCATGCCGAGATGCACGCCGCCGTCACGGCGCTCGACCTGCCGACCTATCTTGAAAAGCCTCCCACCTTGGATCACGCCGAGCTTGAGCGCATGATCACGGCCGACTCACGGGCGGGGAAATCATCGCTAGTCGGCTTTAACTTTATCATCGAGAAACAACGTCTCGCCCTCAAGGAGCGCCTCCTTGCGGGCGAATTTGGCGGATTGCGCGGCGCCACGCTGAGCGCCCTGTGGCCCCGTCCGGCGAGCTACTTTCAGCGTAACGACTGGGCCGGGCGCCTCATGATCGCCGATCGCCCGGTGCTCGACTCCTGCTTCGGCAGCGCGATGGCGCACTTCGTCCACAACATCCTGTTTTGGGCCGGCACCGCCAATCTTTACAGCTGGGGCCAGCTCGCCGCGGTGCGCGCCGAACTCTATCGCGCCCACACCATCGAAGGCGCCGATACGTTCTTCGTCGAGGCCGACACGACCACATCGGTCAACCTGCGCTTCGCGCTTTCGCACGCCTGCGCCGGCCCGGCGTCGCACAATGAGACCGTGATCTGCGATGACGCGGTGATCCACTACTCCGTTGGGCATCACATCGAACTTCGTTGGCGAGATGGCCGCGTCGAGCGCACCACCCCGGAGCCGTTCGACGGCCTCGAATGCAATCACCTCGACTACTACCGCTATCTCCGCGGCGAAACGAGCCGGCCCGCCACCACCCTCGTCGACTCCCGTCCTTTCGTGGCCCTGAACGATCTCGCTCACATCTCAAGCGGCCAGATTGCGACCATTCCCGGCGCGCTGGTCAACGGCGTACGCGACGAGAAAGAGCAGAAGGAATACATCAACGTCGCCGGCATGAACGCGTCGTTCGATTCTTTCCTCGCTCACGGCCGCTGGCCCGGGGCCCAAGGCTGGAATCATCCGGGTGGCACCGTCACCACCCTCGCCGATCTGCCGCGATTTGAGGCCACCGTTCGCGCGCTGGCGCAGGCGAAGTAAGGCCGCGTTTTCGGACCGTCCGTCCACCTTCACCGCCCGCTTTACTCGCAACGGTTTCTTCGCTTTTTTTTTCCTATGCTCACGCCTGCGTTTTTCTACCAAGACCCGCTGCCCCTCGGCCCCGATGAAACGTCCTACCGCCTCCTCACCAACGGCGGCGTCAGCACCACGACGTTTGAAGGCCGCGAAATCCTGAAAGTCGCACCCGAGACGCTGGCGTTCCTCGCGCAGCAAGCGTTTCATGACACCAATTTTTTTCTGCGCTCCAAACACATCGCGCAGGTCGCCGCCATTCTCGACGACCCGGCCGCCTCGGCCAACGACCGCTACGTCGCGCTCACGCTCCTGAAAAACGCCGAGATTGCCGCCCGCGGCATCCTGCCGATGTGCCAAGACACCGGCACCGCCACCATCGTCGGCAAAAAAGGCCAACAAGTCTGGACCGGCGCCAACGACGCCGAGTGGCTAAGCCGCGGCGTTTACGACTGCTACACCAAAGAGAATCTTCGCTACTCTCAGACGGCACCCTTGGATCTCTGGAAAGAGGTCAACACGGGCACCAACCTTCCTGCGCAAATCGACCTCTACGCCACCGAGGGCGCAAAGTATGAGTTCCTGTTCGTCGCCAAAGGCGGCGGCTCGGCGAACAAAATGTTTCTCTATCAGGAGACTAGGGCGCTCTTGAACCCGAAGAGCCTCGAGAAATTCGTCACCGACAAACTCCAATACCTCGGCACCAGCGCCTGCCCGCCCTACCACCTCGTCTTCGTCCTTGGCGGCACCAGCGCCGAGGCGTGCCTCAAAGTTCTCAAGCTCGCCTCGGCCAAATACCTCGACGCCCTCCCCACCACCGGCAACGAGCACGGCCGCGCCTTCCGCGACCTCGAGTGGGAAAAGAAGATCTTGGAGATCGCACAGAATTCCAAAATCGGCGCCCAATTCGGCGGCAAATATTTCGCCCTCGATGTCCGCGTCGTCCGCCTCCCCCGCCACGGCGCGAGTTGCCCCGTGGGCATGGGCGTCTCCTGTAGCGCCGACCGCAACATCAAGGCCAAGATCACCGCGGACGGCGTCTTCCTCGAGGAAATGGAGACTAACCCCGGCCGCTTCATCCCGGAGGCCGACCGCCGCTTCAAGGACGACAATATCGTCAAAATCGACCTCCGCCGCCCGATGCCCGAGATCCTCGCGGAGCTCTCCAAGTATCCCGTCACCACCCGCGTCTCGCTCACCGGCCCGATGATCGTCGCCCGCGACAGCGCCCACGCGAAGCTCCAGGAGCGCATCGATGCCGGCCAAGGCCTGCCGCAGTATATCAAGGATCACCCCGTCTACTACGCCGGCCCCGCCAAAACTCCGACCGGCTTCGCCTCCGGTTCCTTCGGCCCCACCACCGCCGGCCGCATGGACAGCTACGTGAACACCTTCCAATCTCAGGGCGGTTCGATGATCATGCTCGCCAAGGGCAACCGTAGCCAAGCCGTTACCAAGTCCTGCAAAACCCACGGCGGTTTTTATCTCGGCAGCATCGGCGGCCCCGCCGCGATTCTCGCGCAGGACAACATCAAGAAGGTCGAAGTCCTCGAATACGCCGAGCTCGGCATGGAAGCGATTTGGAAGATCGAAGTGGAAGACTTCCCCGCCTTCATTCTGGTCGACGACAAGGGCAACGACTTCTTCGTGAACCACTGCGGCATCTGCGTCCCGGGCTAAATGGCCCGCGGGTCACTCGCCGATCACCGTCACGACCACGCTACGCGTCGGCGCGGCGTGGCGGTGCTCCCACAGAAAAAGCCCCTGCCAAGTTCCGAGCAACAACCGCCCCTCGCTAAACGGCACCGTCTCGCTCGTGCGCGTAAGCGCCATCTTGATATGGCTCGGCATGTCATCCAGGCCCTCCTGAGTGTGCTCAAACTGGGGATTCCCCTCCGGAACCAACCGACCAAACCAAGCCTCGAGATCACGCCGCGCAGACGGATCGGCGTTCTCCATAAGGACGAGACTCGCGCTCGTATGTTGGCAAAACACCGTCACCACCCCGCGGGTCAATCGGCTACGCTCCAGCACGCTCGCCACCGCTTCGGTGATCTCATGCAGCCCGCTCCTGCGCGGGCGCAATTCCAACGTCTCTTGAAACACAGCCACATCTCAGCCAAACCGCCCCACCCGTGGCGCACAAGTCTATGGACCCGTTTTTCGCTGAGCGGCAGGGCTGCGTTCCTGCTCCGCGCCCACAAAAAAGACCGGGCTGATTAAGCTCGGCCTGCCGTGTCGCGGGATTTTACCGCTTCAGAATTTGACCATGAGGCGATCGCCACCGACGCCCAACCGGCTGGGGCCGGTTTCGTAGAGCCGCTGGTCGGCAATCCGGCTGGCCAAGCGCTCGCTGCTACGAGCCGTTGCTGTTTTCACACCGACACTTGCCGGCAACGCCGTGCCGAGATAGCGGGCACGCCGGACATCCGACGGAGCCTTCATATGCGCCAAGGGGTCAACCACCGGTTGACGCGCGGGCATCGCTCGCGACTCGAAGCCATGCACCGTCGAACCGAGAAACGACCGGCCGCCAAACGGGGACTCGGCGGATTGCACCGCCGCAAAATTATTCGCAATCGAGCGCGCCGAGGGACTCGCTTCTTGACCACTCTCGTCGACCCGCCCGGTCAAAATCGCCATCGCCCCGAAGGCTTGGGCTTCCGACTCCGTGGCCATGTCGGCTTCCCGGCTCACGCTCGGCGCCAACTCGTTTGCGACCGCGGCAGGTTTGACCTCGCCGCCCAAGAACGCGCCTTCAGCCAGCCCGGCTACCGTCACCGCCGAACCCGCGAACGATGCCGACGTCTCAAAAACCTCATCACCAGGGGCCGGCAGCGCGACCCCTTCAGGCGTCAGCGTCTGATATTCGCGCACGCTCAAAAAAGTAATCGCCAACACCGCCGTCGCCCCGAGCGGCAGATGATACCGGGAAAAACCCGCAAAGGCCCGCGCCGGCAACGAGCGCCACCACGGGCGTTTCACGACCAACGCGGCGAGCTGCTTCGCACGCAGCTCGCGTTCGAATTGGCTCCAAAACTCTGCCGGCGGGCGTTCGGCTCGCTTCAAACGTAAAAGGTCTTCCAAGGTCACTGTCTTCGGACGGTCGGACTTCATCGGCGCATGTAGGGCTGGAGCTCGGATTGCAGCAGTTGTTTTGCGTAGTGGAGCCGGGAACGCACGGTTCCCACCGAGGAATCCATGATCTCGGCGATCTCTTGGTGGCTCAGGCCATCGATTTCAAATAAAGTTACCACGGTGCGATGCTTGGTAGACAGTTTTTGCAGCGCTTCGTTCAATTTTTCCTGAAGCTCGCGGACATAGGTGTCGCGCTCGGCGCCGCTGTTGTCGGTCAGAGCGGCGATGATTTCCTTGGAAACCGGCTCGTCTAAGTCGATTTTCTCCAGACTGAAAAATGAACGCAGCCGGTGTTTTCGCAGATGACTCAGAGCCGTATTGACGGCAATTCGGTAGAGCCAAGTGAAAAACGACGACTGACCGCCGAAGCGATGGATCGACTGAAACGCCTTGATAAACGTGTCCTGCGTGAGATCGGCGGCGTCCTCGCGATTGGAGGTCATGTGGTAGATGATTCCGAGCACCCGTTCCCGATAACGCAGGATCAACCGGTCGAACGCCGCGACGTCTCCCGCCTGCACCAAGTGCACAATCGCCATATCGGCATCGGCCTCCTGCGCGCGCTCCGGAGAGGCGACAAGGATTTTGGAGAGGACCTTGGGGGCATCCATGACGGAGAAGACAAAACGCGAACCCAGTGGCGGGGCAAACGGAAAGTTTTGCGCCTTCACCCCGGCAGCAGAAAATGAAAATCTGCGCCCGCGCCGGGTTTGCTCGCGCAGGCGATGCTGCCGCCGTGCGCCACGATGATCTCACGTGCGATCGCGAGCCCGAGACCGGCGCCGCTCTTGGCCTGGCCCGGGGCGCGGTAGAACCGGTCAAACACCCGCGAGACGCTTTCCGCCGGGATGCCCGGCCCCTGATCCCGCACCGAGAACCGCACGAAACCCAACGGCGCGCCCGTGGCGGCGAGCGTGACCACGCCGCCGGGCGGAGAGAACTTCGTAGCGTTGGTGAGCAGGTTGATAAAAACGTGGCGGATGCGGACCGGGTCAACCCTGAGCCGGCCGAGCCCGGATTCGCACTCCATCTCAAATTTCGCGCCGGCGGCCGTCACAAACCCGCGCGCTTCGCCGGCGATCTCATCCAGCAAGATCGGCACGGCCACCTCGACCCGGTCGAGCGCGACGGCCCCGGCCTCAAGGCGCGAGAGGTCGAGGAGACTGTCGAGGATGCGAAGGAGGCGGTCGGCATCATCGCGCGCGGTCTCAAGCAACTCGCGTTGCGCGGGCGCGAGCGCGCCGACGTTCTCCTCAAGCAGCAGATACACCGCGAGGCGCAGGCTGGTAAGCGGGGTCTTGAGCTCGTGGCTCACAGTGCCGGTGAGATTGGTCTTAGCATCGTCCAGCAGGCGGAACTTGGTGACATCTTGGAGAATGATGGCCGCGCCCTTGAAATCGGTGACCTTGTCGCCGATCGCGAGGATGCGCGGGAGATAATGATGCTCCTCGCACGCGACCCGAAACGTCACGATGTGGCGGTAATCCGCCGGCAGGTAGTGGTCGCCCGTCGCCATCACCTGAGCGAGCGGCCCGGTGATGCCGGGCGGAAACGAGGCGGGGAAATCCGGGGACTGCGCGAGGCGCTCGGCCGCGGGATTGCGCACCGCGTGGGCGCCGTCGGCGTCGAGGACGAACACAGGGTCGGGGGCGGAACTGAGCGTCGCCTCCATCGTGCGTTGGGTGCGGAGGACCTTGGCGAGGGTCGCCTCGCGGTAGGCGCGGAGCTTGGCTGACATCTGGTTGAAGGCGCGCGCGAGTTGGCCGAGTTCGTCGCACGAACGCTCCGGCACTGCCCGGTCGAGATCGCCTTCGCCGATCGCCGCGACGGAAGCCGTCAGCTCCTTGAGCGGCCGCATCAGAAAGGCCGAGAGCCGCCACGCAAGCAGCATCGAGACCACGAGCGCGATTGCCATGCCGCCCAGCAAGACGTTGACGGTGGTCGCGGCGAGTTGCTCCGCGCGCGTCGCCGTCTGCAAGGCCGAGGCATAGTCGCGGCGATTGAGCTCCTCGATGGCCGAGAGCACCCGGTAGAGCGACGTCTCGCTGCGTTGCAATGAGTCGAGCGAGCCGGGCCCGCCGGCGTTGAGCGAGGCCTCGGCCTGCGCCGCGTAGTCCTGGAAGACGCGGTCGAGATACTCGACCATCGGGCCCCGGGTGCGACCGGCCGCGCTGGCGGACTGCGCCATCAGCTCACGGGTAAAGGCCGCCCGCTGTTGTTCAAATATGCGGCGCGCGCCGAAGGGATCACCCCGCTGCGCCCGTGCCGAGGTCGCACTCATGAGCATCGCCGCTTCCCTCATCCGCTGGCTCGCCAAGACCGCGCCGTAATCGGCGACGAGATCCTCCTGAATGGATCCGGCCAGCTGCCGGCTGACCAACACGGCGTAGCCGCCGGTGCCGACAAGCAGCAAAAGAAACGGCAGCAGGCCCAGATAGAGACGGGTGCGCAGCATCGGGAGAAGCCGGGCTCAAAGGAAACCGAGCTTCTGACGCTTGCGGTAAAGGGTCGCCGGGTCGATGCCAAGGATGCGCGCCGCTTCGTCGAGATTATGGGCGAGCGCGAGGATGCGGCGGAGGTGCTCGGTCTCGAGCGCGTCGAAGGTCACGCGGGCGCCAACCGCCACCGCCGGGTCGGGCGCGACCCCGAACTGCTCGGGCAAATCGGCAAGCTGGATGGTGTCGCCGGCGGCGAGGATCACGGCGCGTTCCACCACATTGCGCAGCTCGCGCAGGTTGCCCGGCCAGCCATAAGCGCCGAAGGCGGCGACGACCGCCGGCGCATAACCAGTGATTTTCTTACCCAGGCGCGCCGAAAAATGGCGGCGATAACTCTCGGCGAGCTCGAGCAGATCGCCCGGACGCTCGCGCAGACCGGGCAAGGTGACGGCGATCACGTTGAGACGATAGAAAAGATCTTCGCGGAAACGCCCGGCCTTCACCTCCTCGGCGAGATTGCGGTTGGTCGCGGCGATCACGCGCACTTGGGCGCGGCGCGGCGCCGTCTCCCCCACCCGCTCGTATTCGCGCTCCTGCAGCAAGCGGAGCAACTTGGGCTGGATGCTGACCGGCAGTTCGCCGATTTCGTCGAGGAACAGGGTGCCACCCGAGGCGGCGGCGACCTTGCCCACGGTGTCGCTGATCGCGCCGGTGAACGAACCTTTCACATGACCGAAGAGTTCGCTTTCAAGCAGCTCACGGGAAAGCGACGGGCAATTTACCGTGACGAAAGCCGCGTCGCGCTGGGCGCTGCGGCGATGCAGTTCGCGGGCGAGGAGACTTTTGCCGGTGCCGCTGGGGCCGAGCAACAAAACGCTCGCCGGACTCTCCGCCGCCTTAAACGCCACGGCCAGCGCCCGCTCCATCACGGGTTCATGCGAGTGAAGAGCCAGCGGCGGCGTCTCCGCCGCGAGATCGGTCTCGAGCGCCCGCACGCGTTGTTGCAGGGCGGCGGTTTTCTCCACCTTGGCCAGCACGGCGCGGATCTGCTCCGGCGTGAAGGGCTTGGGCACAAAATCGAACGCGCCGAGCCGCATCGCCTCGACCGCGGTCGCGATCGTCGCGTAGGCCGTGAATATCACCACGGCCGGCACCGGTCGGGCCTGAAGCAACCGTCCCAAGGTCTCGAGACCGTTATCGGCGCCGAGGTCGAGGTCGAGAAACACCACGTCGAACGCTTCATCGGCGACCGCCTTTAACGCCCGAGCGGCCGTGGCGGCCTCGGCCGCCGAGTGGCCGGCGGTCTCCAAAGCGATGCGCGTGGTTTTGCGGATCGAAGGTTCATCGTCGACGATCAGAATACGCATGGGACGGAGGATAGTTGCTTGAAATTGATAAAGCCAAGGCCGGTCCGCTCGCGCGACCTAGCCAAGTCCAGCTTCAACTCGGCAGCCGGCGGACAGGGACCGCGGGTTGCCGGAAAAAAAGACCTAACCCCCGCACTCGGGTTCCCTCTTCCTGACCAAGCATGACAATTTTTCTTGTGTGTGCGACCGCGACAAACCCTCTATCCTTTCAGCTCTTAAAACCTTCATGTTTAATTCCGTCGTCAGCTCCACTCCTTCCGATCCGGCGCCGGCCCCTCGCGTCGCAGATTTGGAGATCAAGGACGCCCAAGTCATCTTCGGCGCGATCTGGACCGATCTCGTGGCCGAAGTCGGCCGCGAGAATTTACGCTTTCCCAAAGAGATCATCTTGCTTGGCGGTGCGCCGGGCGCCGGCAAGGGCACGAACACCGGGTTCATCGCCAAAGCCCGCGGCCTCACCTGCGAACCGATCGTTATTAGCGCGTTGCTCGATACACCCGAGGCCAAGAGGCTCAAGGACGGTGGCAATATGGTGGGCGATCGCGAGGTCATCGGTCTGCTCCTGCGCCGGCTATTGCTGGCGGAGTTTCGCGACGGCGTCATCCTCGACGGCTTTCCCCGCACCAACGTGCAAGTCGAGTGTTTGAAGCTCCTCGTCGATCGGATGCACGGCCTGCGCCGCGAGTTTTACTCCACGCCGCTCAGCATTCATTTCCGGCAGCCCACCGTCCACATCATGGTGCTGTTCGTCGATGAGAAGACCTCCGTCGAACGTCAGCTTTACCGCGGCCGGGTCGTCAAGGCGCAGAACGAAGAAATGCGCCGCACGGGCATCGGCGAACTTCAGGAGGAACGTGCCACCGACTTCGACCAAACGCTTGCCCAGCGGCGCTACCGGATCTTTAAGGAACAAACGTGGGACGCGCTCCAAGAGCTCAAGGAACTTTTCCACTATCATTTCGTGAACGCGCAGGGCACGATTGAAGAGGTCGAGCAAAACATCCGGCACGAGCTCGACTACCAGAGTACGCTGGAACTCGATCCGCGCACGGTTGACCGGCTACGCAGCATTCCGGTCGCGAGCGAGATCATCATTCACGCACGGCAGGAGCTCGTGCGGCGCCTCGATGGCTACGAACTGGAGCACCCCGACGTCTTCTCCAAGGTGGCCACCTTCATCGAGAAGAAGATGATGCCGATCGTGCTGCGTCACGCCATCTCAGGCGTGGCGTTGGTGAACGCCGAGGACCCTGCATTCGACGACCCGCTCGCGCTGGCCATTCTGATCGATGTGTTTTCCGAGCGTGGCTACCACGCGGTCGTCGACCTGCACCGCATCGAAGTGCCAGAGCACTTCGACCTGCAAACCGGGGCCATCCGGTGCCGCGTGAAAAAAGTTTATCGGATCCAGGTACGATTCCCGGGCTCGGAAATTCGCCGGGGATAACGGATTTTCGATTTTCGATTCTCGGCTGGCACCGGAATCAAACCGGGCCGTTTGTCGGGCAAAGTCGGCCGCCGACATGGCCGCAGGGCCGACCGTCATTGAAAACGAAACGGACAAAAATGCGATTTGCCTGGCAGTGATCCCGGCCGCCCACCGGATGACGGAGACAGAAGGGGCAGCTTTGCGCGAAGAAGCACCGACGGCTATCGCGCTCGCCTCATGCCAGGCCCGGTCGCGAAACAATCGAAAATCGAAATTCCGATCACTCGTAGCGCAAGGCCTCAATCGGATCGAGGGAGGCAGCTTTCCAAGCGGGATAGAAGCCGAAGCCCACCCCGATCCCGCAGCACACCACCACGCCAGTAGCGGCCCAACCCCACGGGAAAACCACGGCGGCCTTGAGCATGATGGCCAGCCCGTTCCCCGCGCCGACGCCCAAGAAAATACCGACCAAGCCGCCGGCCAGTGAGATGGCCACGGACTCAATTAGAAACTGCGTGAGGATACTGACCTTGCGAGCGCCGATGGCTTTACGGATACCGATCTCCTTCGTGCGCTCGGTCACACTCACGAGCATGATGTTCATAATGCCAATGCCGGCGGCGAGCAGGGCGATCCCGCTGATCACGAAAGCGCCCGCGCTGATCGTGTCCGCTACCTGCGCAAACGCCGAAATCAGCGAATCGTTCGAGAGCAGTTCAAAATCATTTTCCTGCTCCGGCCGCAAACCTCGGACGATGCGCATCGCAGTGATGATCTTGTCGACCGTCTCGTTGTAGCGCTCCTGGGACGGCGCTTGGATCGCGATGTTCACGGTCCGCCGTGCGCCGCCGAAATCGACCACGAATCGGGTGATCGGAATCATCAGCACATCATCTTGAGATCGTCCAAAAGACGAGCCGCGTTCGGCAAACGTGCCAACCACTTGGTAGGTTTTGCCCATGATCTTGACCGCTTTGCCCAACGGGTTCTCTGACGGGAAAAGCTTAGAAACAATCGTCTGGCCAATGATGATCACCGGCCGGGCAAGATCGGTATCGGCCTTGGTAAAATTACGACCCAGATTGATCGAATATTGATTCGCCGTGAGGAAATGCTCGTCAGTGCCGCCAAACGTAAGTCCGGGCGTAGTCTTGCGATTCTGGTAGGTCGCCTGAGCGATCCCATCCCGGTTAAACATCGTCAGACACACGACATCGGTATGACTTTCGAGCAGCTGGATCAGCCGCTGAGCATCGGCCAACGTGATGTCGCGACGGTTTTCAAAACGACGGCGATTGGATCCGTCGCGGCTGAAGCCCATCGGCGTCTTTTCAATCTGGATGATATTGGAGCCAAGGAAACTGAGGCCTGATTCAACCGAGTCCCGTAGCGCCGTGACTGCGGTCATCACCCCAATCACAGAAAACACGCCGATCGTAATGCCCAACATCGTGAGCGACGAACGAAGCTTGTTGGCCCCCAAAGAGCCCAGAGCCATGCGGAGAATTTCGGCCAGTTTCATCGTCGGATCACTCGTAGCGCAGCGCCACCACCGGATCGAGCCGCGAAGCACCCCAAGCCGGGGCAAAGCCGGAGACGATTCCCGTCACGATCGACACCGCCATACTGATGAAGACCAGCCCCACCGAAAACTCGACCGGGATGGCCGGCAGGGTCACGCTCACGACCTGAACGAGCGCGTAGGTGAGCGCGAGGCCGGCGATGCCCCCGATCAGGCAGATCGACACGGCCTCGATGAGAAACTGCAGCAAGATGGTCCGACGACGCGCGCCCAGTGCCTTGCGGGTGCCAATCTCCTTTGTGCGTTCCTTCACCGAGACGAAGGTGATGTTCATGATTCCGATCGCCCCGACAAAGAGCGAAAGCCCCGTGATGAAAAGTCCCACCAATGCGATCCCTTGCTTAATCGGGTCGAGCTGGGCCTTAAAGGCACCTTGCTCGTTGATGTTGAAATTATCCCGCTCGCCCGGCAGTTGGCCGCGAACCCGTCGCACCGCCCCGATGAGCTCCTCGCGGGCATCGACCACGCGCGTCTTGTCGGTGATCTTGACCCGCAGTTCCGCGCCGCGGCGCACGCTGAAGTATTTCCGGAACGCCTCGAGCGGCAAAATCACCTGATTGTCGAATGAGAACAGGCCGAGAAACGAGCCCTGTTTCGCGACCACGCCGATGACGGTGAACGGATGGCTGCCCACCAGCACGGTCGCGCCGAGTGGCGAGCGACTCTGAAAAACCGCCTCAGCGACATCGAAACCGAGCACGCACACCGGACGACCTCCGTTGGCTTCAGTTTCATTGAAGAGGCGGCCCTCCGAAAAATCCGCGCTGATCAACCGGCCGTAGTCTGCCGTGGTGCCGATGGTGAAAACTCCGCTCACCTTGTTCTCTCCATATTTCACCGATGTGCTGCGGCTGGAAACCGGGACCGCCACTTCAAGCAGCGAGTTCGGGGTCTGCTCGATGATCCGGTTAAGTTTGTCCGCTTGGTCCGGCATGATCGCGGGCCGGTTGCTGTAATTCCAAAAATCTTCGACCGGACCCCACGGCCATTTCTGCACGTAAAGCACGTCGTCGCCGAGCATCGCGAGGCTCTTGTTGAACCCGGTGTCGATCCCGCGAATCGCGGTCCCCATCAACGTGACGGCCACGATGCCGATGATCACCCCGAGCGCCGTCAAAATCGAACGCAACTTGTTCGCCCGGATCTGCGCGAACGCGATGCGGAAAGACTCGGTGAGCTCATAGATCAGGCGAGTCATGAGATTTTCGATTTGAACGGCACGGTGACGGCTACGGGATGACGAATTTCCGGAAAATCGAAAATCATCCCACCGGTCCGTCGCTCTCGATCAGCCCATCGCGGAGGCGGACAATGCGGCGGGCGTGGCGGGCGATGTCTTCTTCGTGGGTGACCACGATCAGCGTATTGCCTTGCGCATAGAGCTGCTCAAAGAGCGCCATGATCTCGACGCCGGTTTTCGAATCGAGATTTCCCGTGGGCTCGTCGGCGAGGATGATCGACGGCGAGTTCACGAGCGCGCGCGCGATGGCGACGCGTTGACGCTGGCCGCCGGAGAGTTCGTTGGGCCGGTGGTGCAACCGGTCCCCGAGGCCGACGTTTTGCATCGCTTGAATGGCCTTGGTCTTCCGCTCCGCCGGAGAGTAGCCGGCGTAAATCAACGGAAGCTCGACGTTGGCGAGTGCGGTCGAGCGCGGGAGAAGGTTGAAGGTTTGAAAGACAAAGCCAATCTCACGGTTCCGGATGTCGGCCAGTTCGTCGTCGACCATCGTCGCCACGTTCTTACTGGTGAATTCGTAGCGACCTTCGCTGGGGGTATCGAGACAGCCCAGCATGTTCATGAGGGTCGATTTTCCGGAGCCCGACGGGCCCATGACGGCGAGGTATTCGTTGCGGTGAATCTTCACCGAGACCCCGCGCAGGGCGTGAATCGTCTCCTCACCCATTTGGTAAAGTTTGGTGACGCCCGCGATGTCAATGACAAGCGGCCCGGCGGGTCGGGTGATGCGGCCGGCGAGCTCCGGCGCGAGTGAGGGTGTCATGGCGAGAGGCGTCGGGGATTAACCGAACTTACTTCTTCTCCTCGTCCTTCTTCGGCTGCTCGATCTTCACGGCCATCCCGTCCTTCAGCTTGCGGCTGATGGCGGCGTAGCTGCCGGCGACAATTTCTTCACCCGACTTCACGCCGGACTTGATCTCGATGGACACGTTGTCGGCGATGCCGGTCTCGACTTTGCGGATCTCAACCACGTCGCCTGTTTTGATGAACACCACACGATCGAGTTTCGCCAAGTTACGGCGGGCGTCTTCGCGCTCGTTGGCGAGGTCGAGGTCGTTGCCTGATTTCTCCTTATTCTCTTTGGCCTTGGCCTTTTGAATGTCCTCGGTGGTCTTCCCGCCGGCAGCCCGCACGGTGACGCTCTGAATCGGAACGGCGACCACGTCCTTCACCGTCTGAGTCTCGATGTCCACCGTGGCGCTCATGCCGGGGCGGAGATTCAGCTCGCGATCGACGATGCGGATCTTGACGAGGAAATTGGTCACCTCGTCGGTGTTGAGAAACTGGTTTGAGCCCGCTCCGGAACCACCGGAACCTTGAGCGGACGAGGAAATCTCGTAAACCGCGCCGGCAAACTTGCGGCCCGGAAACGCGTCGATGGAAATGACCGTCTTGTCGCCGAGCTTCACGTTGACGATGTCGTTTTCGTTCACTTTCACGCGGACTTCCATGTTGGTGAGATCGGCGACGCGCATGATTTCGGTGCCCGTAAAGCTGCTCTGGGCGACGACGCGCTCACCCACCTCGCTGGTGAGGGAGCTGATCGAGCCGTCCATCGGCGAGTAGATAGTGGTCTTGCTGAGTTGGTCGCGGGATTGGCTCAGGGAGGCCTCGGTGCGGCGAATCTGAGCCCCGTAATTTTCGACGTTGGCTTGGGCGACTTCGAGCAAGGTCTTAGCGGCGGTGAAATCGGCCTCGGAGACCAAGTTTCGCTTATGCAACTCTTCGGATTGGGCGAAATCCTGGGTCGCTTTTGCGAGTTGAGCGCGGCCTAGAACGGCCGTGGCTTTCGCCGAAGCGAGGGCGGCCTCCTGCTGTTCGAGCTGAGCCTGATAGGTGTCGGGCTTGATCCGAACCAAGAGCGTGCCCTTTTTGATGATCTCACCCTCTTTGACGGGAATCGCGATGATTTCGCCGGCGACCTCGGGCGAGATTTTGACCTCAGTTTCCGGCTGAATCTTACCGGTGGCAGTCACAAGTTGGGTGATGGTCTTAACGACCGCTTTCTCCGTTGAAACCGGGGTAGCCTCACTGTCCTTGCCCTGCTTTAAATACACGCCGCCACCGAGAGCGACGAGCAACAGGATCGCACCAATAACGATGGTGATCGTCTTAGATTTCTTGGGCGCAGTGGAGACAGGTGCAGCGGCTTTCATGAAGGTAAAAGGAAGACTGTGATCGCGATATGTTGGATGCGGACGGCGACTAAGCAAGCCGCTCGTGGTGCCCAAAAATGAGTGTGGCGAGACCTACAACGGCCTCGCCACGATTACACAACTGCTGGCTAGGAACAGAGAGCGACGAAACGCGGCCCGTCGCGCAGGGATTGGCGGGCGGGGGCGAGCTTGCGCGCAGCTCAAAGCGTGGAGCGTCGTGAGCAAGCTCGCTCCCACACATTTGAGTTAAGGCCTCTTGCTCAGCCCACGGTCCGCAACGCCGGCAAGCTCGCCGCCGCTGTTGCCTGACCGTGGCGCTTGTTCTGCTCGTCGGGCGCGCGGAGGCGGATCGTCGACGCCAATTCCGGAAATTCCTCGCGCAAGACCGCTCCCGCCCGCTCAAGTATGACCTCGCCGCCTTCACCCGAAGTAACGCGCCCGAGCACAAGTAGATTTCTCACTTCATAAAAATCTGCGTAGTGAGCGATTGCGTAGCCGAAGCACACGCCGATCGTTTCGTAAATTGCTCGGGCCCGCGGGTCACCGCCCTTCATCGCGTCCTGCACCGCGATCAACTGCTCGGGCAGCGGCAACGTCGCCGGGAAATCAAAGCCCGCCCGGCGCGCCAGTCGGCCCACGCCCTGCTGAGAAAAATACTGCACCCCGCAGCCGATGTCGCCCGACCACTCGTCGCGCGGTGCATCCGGCCGATAGTCCACGGGCGCGAACGCCAGCTCATTGAGCCACGGCGTGATGTTACCCGCTGGCGTCACGTAGCCGCCGGCCTGGCTCGTGCCCATCGAGACGCCGAGCACCGCATTGTCGCCCATCGACATCGAGCCGGCCAACGCTGTGACCTCACCGTCGTTGACCACTTCAAACGGCACCCCGCCCCATCGTTCCCGCAGCGTAAAAAACATCCGCCGCACCTGGTGCTCGAAATCCTCCGGCGACACTCCGCGAAACAACGACGCCGCGCGCACCTCGTTGTTCACATAAACCCCCGCCGCACTCCCGCCGATCGCATCGACCCGCGGCAGGTGCGCCGCCGCCCGTTTCAGCGAATCGTGCACGCCTTCGAGGTGATAACCGGGGTCTTTTTGAAAATACGGGTCCCACGCGATCTCCTCAGAAAACACGACCCGGCCGTCGATCAACGCCGCCGCCTTCCGGTCGCTGCCGCCCAGGTCGAAGCCGATCCGGCAACCCCCGAGATTTCGCCCCATCGGCACACTGGTCTCGACGCTCGCCGGCAACGCGCCCCAAGTCACCGCCTCGACAGAAAACGGCCGGCCGAAAATCTTTTCACCCATGAAGTCGCAATCAAAAGCCCGCGCACCCGTCGGCGAATAGATCCGCGGCAGCTCCGCCGCGACCTCATCCGCGCCCGCAACCAGCACCCGCGGTCCGCCCTTCATCCACAGCAAAAATTTCAAGAGGCGCTCGGCATACATCAACGTCAACGCCGCGGACGGATGCCCGGCCGAGAGCACGCGACTTTCGTGCCGGAAGACCGCGCCATCATTCCGCAGAAGCACTAGGGCAAAGGGCCGCGCGGCGGGATCGGCGGCAACCAACGCGCGATAGGCGCGTTGCCATAGCGCGGCGGGCAGAAATTCAGAATCGAGGACCGGACGGAGTTTCGGTGCGACAGGCAGCATGGAAATCAAAGCTCGACGCTAACTCACACCGAGCGATTTTGGGAAGCGCTTTTCGGAACTTCCTAAAACGTCGCCCCGACACGAAACTCCCAAACTCGAAGCCGATGGCTACCGAAAACAAATCGCCGGACGCGCATTCCGGATTTCATCTCATCCGGCACCCCCGCCGCCTCAAGCTCTTCGAGGCGAGGCACGGTCTTTGGTGGTTGCAGATGAAATCCGATCCGAACTGTTTCGTCACCGAGCTGAAACGCGTCACCCTAACTCCACCCCAAGTTTTTTCAGGACGAGGAAGCCACAACCACAACCCGCCCCCACGACTAATGACTACCCTGCCCTCCTTCACCTCGAGCACTGCAACGCGCTCCTGCCTGCTCCTCCTTATTGCCGCCAGCGCTTTCGCCGCTCAAACGCCACCGACGCCGCTGACTGAAGAGAAGAAGGACCAAACCGTAACCATCGAGAGATACGAGGTCACCGGCTCGCGCATTCGGCGGCTCGACTATGAGACGCCATCACCGGTGGTGACGTTTACGGCGGCTGCGATTGCAGAGAAGGGCTACGCCACGCTTGGCGAGTTCATGCAGAGCCTGCCCTACAACAACTCAACCGGAGTTTCTGAATTTACGACCGGCAGTTTCGTCACCGGCGCCGCTACGATCAATCCCCGGGGCCTTGGCTCCAATCGCGTGCTTACMCTCATCAACGGTCGCCGGGCCGTCCCCTACGCGCTCACCAACAGCGCGAGCGGCACCGCGCAGACCGTCTTCAATTTCAACAGCATCCCATCTTCGGCGATTCAACGCATCGAATACCTCAAGGACGGCGCCTCCGCCATCTACGGCTCCGATGCGATAACCGGCGTTTTCAACATGATTCTGAAGAACAACTACGAGGGCTCGTCGATCGATCTCACGCTATCGAACACCCTCAAGCACGACACACTGCGCAAGACCGTCAGCCTCTTCACCGGCCTTTCAAAAGATGGCTGGGAGATCACCGGCGGAATTACACTGCAGAGCCGGAATTCGAGCTTCATCAAGGACTACGGCGTGACCACCACGGACTACCGCTACCTCGGTCAAAAGGGTCTGAATATGAACAGTACGATCTACCACCCCTCCTATTTGTCGCTGACCGCCGCGCAAGCGACCACGTCGGGCCTCGGTACGGCATCGGGCCTTTACATC
This sequence comes from Opitutia bacterium, assembly GCA_002737275.1. GTDB lineage: Bacteria > Verrucomicrobiota > Verrucomicrobiia > Opitutales > Opitutaceae > Tous-C4FEB. The sequence continues at coordinate 38,574 of NSIG01000007.1, read as the reverse complement.
GTGCAAGGCCCGGACGGTGTGGCCAATCCGACCAAAGCGAGCTTCACCTACGTCGGCACCTCGACGGCCGCATTCACCAACGCCAATCGACAGGATTTCGCGAACGTCACCCAGCTCTATCCCGCGAGCGAGAGCGGCGGCGCCTATTCCAGCATCCTTCGCCGGATCAACCCCCAGATGACGGCGTTCGCTAATTTTATCTATAGCCGCAGCCTCACCCATTACGAGCTCCAGCCCTACGGCTTCACGACCTCGCTCGCCGGCCTAACGCTTCCGGCGACCAATCCCTACAATCCCACCGGTCTGTCGCTCACGGCCACGTCAACCACGGCTCCCTATACGTTTCGAGGCCGCTACCTGCCCAAACGCGAAGTCATCAGCACGACGTTTTCGAGTATTGCGGGTATCCGCGGCACTGCCTTGAGGGTATGGAATTGGGAAACGGCTGTAAGCCTCGGCCAGAACGAGACCGCCCGTGACACTGATTTGATTAGAGCCGCCGATYTCCAAGCCGCGCTCAACGGCACCACGCGCGCGACTGCCTGGAATCCGTTTGGCCCTTCYGAAAATCCCGATATCGAAAAGAATCTCTACACCCGGTCCCGCGGCCTTGACGGCAAGGTCAAAAGCCTAAGCTACGACGCCTCCGTCAACGGCACGTTTTACCAACTGCCCTGGAAGGGCGGCGGTGAACTCGGTCTCGCCAGCGGCTACGAATACCGCCGGGATGATCTCCGCTCCAATCCCGAGCCCGACAACTTCCTCGGCTTTACCGCTACGACCCCTTTTAAGGGCAAACGTGACATCAACTCGGCTTACATCGAGACGACCGTTCCGGTTCAAAAGTGGCTCGATTTCCAATTCGCCGCGCGCCACGAGCGCTACAGTGATTTCGGTAACACCACCAAGCCGAAGGCGGCCGCCAAGCTACGTCTACCTTCAAGCCGCTTCCTGAACGTCGTCCTCCGCGGCTCTTACTCCGAATCGTTCAAAGCCCCTGACCTCGGCCAGCTCTATCAACCGCAATCCAACGCGGTCACGTCTGCCAGTATTCTAGACCCGCTACGTCCGGATGACGCAGCTCGACAGCTACCCACGCGCGTCGGTGGCAATCCTACGCTCAAGCCGGAAGAGGGCAAAGTGCAGTATTCCGGCGCTGTGTTCGAGGTGCCGTCGATCAGGGGACTGAGCTTCAGTTTAGATTTCTTCGACGTCCAGATCACCAACGTCATCAGTTCCTTGGGCGCGTCCTATCTGCTTTCGGCCGAGGGTCGCCGGCTTTTCCCCACCGCCATCACCCGCGACGCCACGACGGACGGATCTTCCGGCCGCATCACTCAGATTGCCGCGATCTCGAACAATCTCGGGCTCCAACTTTATCGCGGCGTCGACTACGGCGTCCGCTACGGACTGCGCAACACCCGCTTCGGCAATTTCACGTTTGATGCCACCGCCAGCCAGGTAATCAAGAAGGGGTCCGACGCCGGCACCGGGCTTGGATTCTTCAACAACACCGGTTTGGCGTTCGACGTCGAATGGCGCTACAACTACGGCGCGTCTTGGAGCTACAAGAACTTCAGCGCACGCGTGACGGCCGACGTCGTAGGCAAATATTTCAACGACAACTGGAACGCCATCGGCTGGGGCGAAAACGTTTTCGCCCTCATCAATCCCTCGGTGAGCTACCGAGGATTTAATAAAACCTCGTTGACCGTAGGCGCGACCAACGTGCTCGACAGCCGTCCGCCGCCCGTTGGCTATCGTTCGCTGGGATTTGACGATCGGGTCTACGGCGCTGGTGCGCTTGGCATCTCCGTCTACATCCGGGCGCGCCGGGAATTCTAACGCCACCCGCCGACGCCTATGACTTTGCGCGCGCTCCCCGGAAACGAGGAGCGCGCATTTTTTTGCCCTGCATCACCCTCAAACTTACTTCATGAAAACATATCGCGTGCTCGCGGGCCTCGCTATTTTTCGGCTTATCTTTCCGATTCACGCCGCTCCGCCGCCCGAGTGACCCGTTGAGACCTTCTTCAAGAAAGCCAACTTGGCTTCGCTCACGTTTTCGGCCGAAGGCAAGCGCATCGCCTGCCTTGTGCCCTATGAACGCCGCCTGAATTTGGCGGCCATCAATCTTGAGAAGAAAACCAAGCACCAGGAATGAAAGCGTGCGCCGACGGCGGGTAAAGCACCGGGAGGTTCCCGGAAGCCCTTAGCCGCTGCACGCGCCATCGGCCCCATGCGCGTGGCCATGGCGAAGCTCCTCCGGCGTGGCTTCCCGCGTGCTGATTATCTCGACGTCGAAGGTCAGATCGATTCCCGCCAACGGATGATTCGCATCAAGCAACACCTCGTCGCCGTCGATCGAGATCACCGAAACCGTCGGCGCATGGGAGTCATCGCCGGTCTTGAATTGATCGCCCACCATCAGCTCGCCCTCCACGGGCAACTGGCTGCGCTTCACGGGCTGCACTTGCTCGGAATCACGTTCGCCGTAGGCCTTGGCCGCCGGCACGACGATGCGCGTTTTTAAGCCCGCCGCCGCGCCCCGGAGCTGTTCATCGAGCCCGTCGATGATCTGGCCCGCGCCTTCGAGATAAGTGACCGCCTGCGCTCCCATTGAAGTGTCCAGCACCCGGCCGGAGGGATCGCGGAGCGTATAGTGAAAGGTAACGACGGAGCGCATGGCCATCGAAATTGCGGAACCGCCGCTCGCGCTCAAAGCTAAATCACAGCGCCGCCTCAACCTATCTCACTTTCGTTTAGCTTTACGTCTCCTGCCGCAAAATCTCCAGAGGCGAGTGATCCGTCACGCCGCGGCTGGTGAGCAGCCCGGTGACCATCGTCACTGCCGCCGCGATCGCCACCGCGCCGAGAATCAGCAACGGCGGCGCCACCGGCGTGATCCCGAAAACGAAATGCGCGACTGCCGCGTTGCCCGCGACCGAGAGCCCGCCACCCACCACCGCCGCGAGCACGCCGAGGATCGCATATTCCACGAGCTGGATCTGCACCAGCTGCCGGCGCGTCGCACCCAAGGTGCGTAGCAGCACGGTCTCACGCACGCGTTGGTAACGGCCGTTCAGCACCGCGCCCACCAGCACGATCACGCCCGTCAAAACGGTAAACAGCGCCATGAACTGAATCACAAACGCCACCTTTGAAAAAATCCCGTCGAGCGCCTGCAAAATCAACGCAAGGTCGATCGCCGAAACATTGGGAAATGCTGCGACCATCTCGCGTTGGATCCGCGCGGAATCCGCCGATTTTGCCGTGCGCAACGCGGCAACAAATGTCTTGGGCGCCGCCTCGATTGCACCCTCGGGAAACACCACGAAAAAATTCGACTCCAGCCGCCGCCATTCCACGGCGCGCACACTCGTCACTTTCGTGCGCATCGGCACACCCTGCACATCCCACTCGATCTCGTCGCCCAGCCCGATTTGCAAGGTGCGCAGGAATCCTTCCTCCACCGAAATCGGCACCACCGCCGCGCCCGGAGCGACCTTGCCCTCAAAGGTCCCCGCCACCACGCGCTCCGAGCCCGTGATCTTCCCGCGGTAGGTCGAGCGATACTCACGATTCAACATTCCTCCGGAGATTCGCGGTTCGCCGCGATTTCCATCCGGTCCGCCCCGGCGATTTTCCGCGCGCCGCTGATCCGCGCCCGCCGAATCGACCGCCACCGGCTCACGCGAGCGCTGCTGATCCCGCATGATCTCCTCGAGCGGCCGGCCTTTGAGCGACGCGATCTTCATCGTGACGATCGGTGCCGACTGCACGAGCGGCGCGCCGCTCTTCGCCGCGAGCGCGGTGAACGGATCGATCTGGTCGTCTTGGATGTCGAAGAACACGAGGTTCGGCCGCGCACCTTCGCCCACGAGATCGATCTGGTTGAGCAGCGTCGTGCGCGTGAGGTAGAGCGTGAGAATCAGAAATGTCCCGAGCCCAAGGGCTAACAGAAGCAGCACCGTGCGGTTGTTCGGCCGATGCAGATTTGCGATGCCTTGCCGCACCACATACGGCAGGCCACGCGGGACAAACTTCCGCGACGCCCACGCCACGATTTGGGCCAAACCCACAAGCACGCCAAGGCCGATCGCAAGGGCCACCGTGAAACCAATACCGATCTTCCAGCTCCGCGTCTGCCACGTCGCAAACATCGTCACCGCTGCGATGATCACGGCGCCCAGAATCAAACGCCAGGGATCCGTCGCTGCGCCCGTGCGCTCAATAAACGCCGAGCGCAGCGCCACCAGCGGCGACACACGCCGCACCGCTAGCAACGGCAGCAGCGTGAACAGAAAACAGATCACTAGCCCCGCTCCCATCCCACGCCCGACCGCCGCCCATGAAATGAAAAAGTTTACGTCGAACGGCAGCATGCCCTTCAGCAGCACGGGTAACAGCAGTTGCAAACCGAGCCCCAAACTCGCGCCAAGCACGGCACCGAATACTCCAAGCGCGAGCCCTTGCACCACGTACACCGCGAAACTCTGCCACGCGCTGGCCCCCAGACACCGCAAAATGGCGACCGTGTTGATCTTCTGCCGCACGTAGACGTGGATCGCGCTCGCGACCCCGATTGCGCCGAGAAATAGTGCGACGAAGCCGACCAGATTTAAAAAGCCTTCAATGTTGGTCAGCGCCGCCCCGAGATTCCGCTTCCGCTCGGCGACGGTGGAAAACTCCAGCCGTTCACCCAAAAATCGGGCCCGCATTTCTCGGCCGATGATTTCCGCATCACGGCCCGCCGGTAATTTCACGAGCATGCGGTGACGGGTGATGCTCTCGCGATCCGCCAGGCCTGTCGCCTCCAGCATGCCGAACGGGATGAAGGCGCGCGGGGCAAACGTCGAAATCGCCGCCGTTTCGCCCGGCACTTTTTTCAACGCACCGACGATCGTGAAGACCGCCTGTCCGAGTTTCACCGAATCGCCGACCTTCACATCGAATTGCGTGAGCAGCGTCTCCTCGAGAATCATGACCTGTTTCCCGAAGCGCAAAGCGGCCGTCGCCTCCGCCGGTGCCGTCTCGAAATCGCCAAAGAAGGGGAAATTCGCCTCGACCGCACGCACCTGAACCAGACGCGTGGCGTCGTTCGCCGACTGAAACACGAGCATCGAGGAGAACTCCCGCGTGCGCGACCGTTCGCCGCCGAGGGCCGCCAGATGTTCGAGCACCGGCGCCGAGAATTCCGCCCGGGAACTCACCACGAGATCCGCACCCAGCAGTCCCTTCGCCTGATCGTCGATGGCCTGCTTGAGGTTGACCGTAAACGAGCCGATGGCGACGAGCGCCGCAATCCCGAGCACGACGGAGAGCGAGAACAGCAGCAGCCGTTTCCGCGAAGCCCGCGAATCCCGCCAAGCCATTTTGAGGATGAAAGTCATAGGTTATGGGCCACCACGAAATACACGAAATACACGAAAATAAGACCTCATTTATTGAGCGTTCCGCTCAGACTCAACCTTGGGGAAGTGCCCAAAGTTCACCAGCAGTCCCAGTTTGTAGCGGGTCGCTCGCAGATAATTATGCACCTGAGCTCGATGCTCATCCGTGAGCACGGACACCGCTTTGATTTCCATCACAATTTTTCCGAAACAAATAAAATCAGGCGCGTAGGTTTGCCGCAGCGTTCGCCCTTTGTCGGTTAGCCCAAGTTTCGGTTGCGCAACAAAAGCCAAGCTTTGATCGCCCAATTCCAGTTCGAAGCATTCCTGGTAGACCGCCTCCAGAAAGCCACAGCCTTTCTCCTTACACACCCCGAAACAGGCGCCCATAGTCCGGTATGACTCTTCACGGTAAATGATTTCGCTCATGGTATTCTTTCGTGTGTTCCGTGGTGACCAACTCCGAGAGTTTCATCGCTCACCACCGCGCCGCTCCTCAGGCGAATGATCCGGCCGCACTTCTTCGCCAGATCGAGATCATGCGTCACCAGCACCAACGTCGTGCCTTTCTCCCGGTTGAGCCCAAACACTAAATCCACCATCGCCGCCGCCGTGTCGCCGTCGAGATTGCCCGTCGGCTCGTCGCAAAACAAAATCTTCGGCCGGTTCATGAACGCCCGCGCCAGCGCCACGCGCTGTTGCTCCCCGCCCGAGAGCTGCACCGGGTAATGGTCGCACCGCGCGCCGAGCCCCACGCGCCCGAGCAGCGCCGTCGCCTCGGCCTCCACCGCCGCCCCGCCCTCGCCGCGCAACTCCAGCGGCACGAGCACGTTTTCCAGCGCCGTGAGCGTCGGGATGAGTTGAAAATTCTGAAACACAAACCCCACGTGCGCGTTCCGCACTCGGGCGCGGCCGTCCTCATCGAGCGCGCCCAGCTCGCTGCCGGCCAGCGTCACCGTGCCGCCCGAAGCCCGGTCCAGTCCCGCGCAGAGCCCCAGTAACGTCGTCTTGCCGCTGCCGCTCGGCCCCACGATCGCAAGGCTCGCCCCCGCGACGAGGTCAAAGCTGACCTCCTTCAGCACCGTCAACGGCCCCGCCGCCGTCCGGTAATCCTTGGTGAGCCGCTCGACTTTCAAAATGGATTCAACACTCATTGGTTCGACCACAAAACACACGAATCTTTCAAAATCGAGCCCATGTCCCGTTTCCTTTTTGCCCTTCGCCGCCTGCCGAACTCTTTCGTGGGTTTCGCGTGTTTCGTGGGGACATGCCTTCCGACCTCACCCCTCCGTGCCGCCGAGCCCGTCACCAAAACCGTCGTCTGCTTCGGCGACAGCCTCACCGCCGGTTACGGACTCGAGAGCGCCGCAACCGACGCCTACCCCGCTCTGCTGCAAGAGAAACTCGACGCCGCCAGCTCCCCGTCCGCCAACGGCTCAAACGGAACCGCGCCCACCGTGCGCTGGCGGGTCGTCAATGCCGGTCTCAGCGGTGAAACCACCGCCGGCGGGGCGCGCCGACTCGATTGGATCCTGCGCCAACCCGTCGACATCTTCCTCCTCGCGCTCGGGGCCAACGATGGGCTGCGCGGCATCGACCCCACGATTTCCGAGAAGAACCTCCAAGCCATCATCGACCGCGTGCGCACCCGTTACCCCGACGCCAAAATTATTCTCGCCGGCATGATGATGCCTCCGAGCATGGGCGAAGATTACGCCCGTGCGTTTGCCGCGATGTATCCGAAACTCACCACCCGGAATAACCTCATCCTTTTGCCCTTCCTACTTGAAGGCGTGGGCGGGCGATCCGACTTCAACCAAGCCGACGCCATTCACCCCAACATCGCCGGCCACAAAATCCTGGCCACCACCGTCTGGTCCTACCTGCGCCCGTTGCTCTAAGCCGTTTTCTCCGCCCTCGATCATCGTCCCATTTGTCGCCACCCGGCGCTCCTTTGCGGCGCTCGCGCCCAGCCTTCGCGCCGATCTCCGCTGGACCGCATCCGGCCACGCGGGCTGGGCGGCGTACATCTCGCGCTCCTCGTTTTCGGCCAACTGGAGGGACTCCGCTCTGCGCGAATCCAATCTCGCAGCGACTTATCCCAATGGCGGTTGATTTTTAGACGGCGGGTTCCGAGGTGGCACGGGCCTCTTGCCCGCGGGTTTGAGGATGAAACTCAACCGCTATGGGTGTGATCCCCGCGCCTTTGCCACCTTCACCGTTGCCCACTGCATGACCAGCGCCCGGCTCACTTGAGATTTCACCGATCGTTGGCCAATCAGCGCCTCCTGCTCGCGCCTCAACCGCCAGCTCGTAGCCGAGGCTTCCCACGCCCGCCTTCCTCCTGAGACCTGCCGCCGCGGCCGGGGTGGACCAAAACCGGGCGGCGGCGTCGAGATGATCCTCACGTTTGCGCAGGTTCAGCTAGAGCCGGTTCGAGACGGCGGCGTTGAGGATAAATTCCAATTTCCTATTTGCCGAAAATCGCGTGTGCTCCCGCCACGGATCCATTTCCGGGAAAAATGTCCCCAAACCAATTTGCGCATGACCCCCTGTTTTTTTAAAAAATTTCGACTTTTTTTTATAGGTTTAAACGCGCTGGGGCTGAGCGCCGGCGAAGTTCAGCCGATCAATCCCCGGCAGGTTCTTGCGGTGGAAAATGTGTGTGCATGGCCGAACCTCACTCTCTTGCGCGATGGAACGATTGCTGCGATTCTTCATAACGCGCCCTCTCATGGGCGGGTTGAGGCGGACGTTGAATGCTGGGTGAGTCGCAACGGCTTGACGTGGGAAAAACGCAGCGTCGTAACCTCGCACGAGCCACAGACGGTGCGCATGAATCACGCCGCTGGTCTTGCCCTTAACGGCGATTTCCTCGTGCTCTGCTCGGGCTGGACGGACGTCAAGCAAGCGGATCGGCCCAAGCAAGGACCTTTTCGAGACGCTGTGCTCCGCCCTTGGATTTTGCGCAGCCGCGATGACGGGCGCACCTGGACCCAACGCAGCGATTTTCCGGCCGGCGGTGCCGGCTGGACGGACTATATTCCCTTCGGGGATATTTGGCCGGGTTCAGACGGGGTATTGCACACCAGTTGTTATCAAGGCCAGTACACGGATGGCGCCGTCTCGACCGAGATAAACAAGTGGCGATCGTGGCATTTCCGCAGCACTGATGATGGCGAGACCTGGCAGCGCGGTTCGCTCATCGGCACTGGCCATAACGAAACCAGCCTCTTTCCGCTGCGCGGCAGCAACTGGCTCGCCGCCGCTCGCTCCGATTCGAGCGCAACCGACCTTTTTCACAGTGACGACGGCGGCGCTACGTGGCGCGGACCACGCCGCGTGACGAGCGTCGGCACGGGGAGCGGGCAAGGTGAGATTAACGCGCACGTGACGCGTTTGGCCGATGACCGCCTGCTGCTCACCTACGGCGTGCGTACCGTAGGCAAAGCGGGCGTGTGCGCCCTGCTCAGCGCTGATGAAGGCCGTACTTGGACAGAACCTGTGCGCCTCGTGAATTGCTCGGGAGATTCTGGGTATCCCAGCAGCGTGCAACTCGCAAACGGAAGCATCGTCACGGTTTGGTACGCGAAGCAGTCCCCTTTGCGCGACGGCTACCACATGGGTGCGACCGTGTGGGAGGCGCCGACGGCGCAGGACCTCGCGCCCATTGCGCCCGCCCAGCCCGAGGGTTTTATTCAGGCTCGAATCACCGATACGTGGGCCGCTTACGCCGATCGACTTTCTTTTGGTTTGAGCCAGACGCTCGCGCTGCTCGATGATGGTTGCATCCTTTCGCGGCCCGAGTGGCAAACGTGGCGGAACGGGGTGCCAAAAGTGCGGGTAGCCTACGATGCGGTCACGGGTGACACTGATCCAAAACACGAAGGCAAGGGCTACCACGGGACCACCATTGGGATTCCTTCTTCGCTAGATTTCCCACACCAACGCGGCGTCGCGTGGCAAAATCAGATCGCCGTCGTCCGCAGTCTTGAATGTTGCCATGGCACGCTGGCCGACAGCGCCTCGTTAGCGCGGGCTTTACAGTGGGTGATCGACCATCACGAGGAGCACCGGATTACGACGGTCAATCTTGCGCCGGTGGACAACCGCGAGCACGGCGCGCCCGTACCGACCGAAATCGACGCAAAACTCGCGCGACTACGTGAGCTTGGGATTTGGGTGAGTGCGCCCTCCGGTAATCATGCATTCACCTCGGGTATTTCATGGCCCGCTGCGCAAGCGGATTGCTTTGCGATCGGTGCGGTGGTCCCGGGCCAGGATGTGATCCACTGTGATCGGAGCGAAAAAGTCGCGCTGCTGGCGCCCGCCAGCGCGACGAGTTCAGCCAATGCCATCGTCTGCGGCGCGGCCATGATCCTACGCGAGGCAATCGGCAAAAGCCACTTTGATTGGCGGCGTGAGGGCGCAAACCTCCCCGAGGCCATGATGACTATTTTCCAGCGGAGCGGTCAGCCCGTGACCGATCCTTTGACTGGTCGCGTTTACCGTCGACTCGACTTGCTTGCGGCGGTGCAGCACGTGCTGGGTGCGACTCAATGAGGCTGCTGGGAAAAAAGCGGTTAAGGTCGGCGGGTTAAGGAACCGCCACGAAACTGAATGTTAATCGGGGTCGGTCCAGGAGGGGTTCAAAGGGAGGTTCGACGGTGAAATCGATTTCGGGGGTATCGGCGGCCCCACCGCATCGACGAAAAAAGTGGCGGTCGGAGTCGGCGCCGCGACGGGAACATTCAATAAACGAATTTGCGCTGGGCAGCGGCGAACATGCTAGGGAGCAGCAACCCTGCAGAGCGAAGGCGCCTCCAATCTCCTTCTGCCACCCTAACCGCCGACGGAAACCGAGCCAACCGCGGTAGCTAAGACGACCGTTTTCGCCTCCACCTGCCCAGAGATATCGACCTGCCCAAAGATATCGACCCGGCCAAAATCTCCCGACAACCGCTCGCGTCGTCTTTAATGTGCGCAAAGAACGCCCCCGAAAAATCCTCGGCTGGAAATTCCATACCCAGTTGTTTCCGTAAAACGCCTGCAGCAGAACGCTCTTCAAGTTGATCCTTGAATTCGCGCCCTAAAGGCACCCCGATTAGTTCATGCTCACCTCGCACCAACTCACCCCTGCCCAAAAAACGTTTTATCACGAAAACGGCTACCTGCTTGGCCTCCCGCCAATTTTTAGCCGCGACGAGATGAAGAATTTTAACGCGGAGCTTCCGCACTTGCTCGCTCTGCTAGAACCCGGCGAATCCAGTAAAGATATCCGCGAATGGCACGAAACCAGTACCTACCTTTACGAAATCGCCATGAATCCCAAAATTATTGAGCTCGTTTCGGGTATTCTCGGGGAGAACTTTTTTTGCTGGGCGAGTAATTTTTTCATCAAGGAGCCCCGCACTCTTTCAACCGTTGGCTGGCATCAAGATTCATATTATTGGCCAATGGCGCCGCACAACTCCGTGACCGTTTGGTTGGCTTTTGACGATGTCGATGAGATCAACGGCGGAATGAAATTACTGCCCGGTTCCCACCGCGGTGGAGTCATCAAACATCGCCGTTCAACTGAAACCACCTCTGTCCTCACCCTAGAATTGGCTGATGGCACCGACTTTAAAGCTGATAATGCAGTCCAGTTTCGGCTCAAGGCCGGGGAATGCTCCTTGCATGACGATCGGGCCATTCACGGATCACCGGCAAATCCCTCTGATCGGCGGCGGGCTGGCCTTACGATTCGTTATAGTGGCACAAACGTAAAAAATGACCTCTCGGTGAATCCCAATTTCAAAATTTATCTTTGCCGCGGCGTAGACGAATTTAAGCATAATCCCTATGGCACGCCGCCCACCCAGCGCTACGGCCGTCCTGCCTTCAAACCCGTCAGCAACGAGGAAGCCGGGAAAGCCTAACTCCCGCGTCCTCTCGTGAACTTAGAATTTAGTTTTACTAGAGGCAGAACGGCTAGCACCCCAGCCTCGCATGCAACCCAAACTCCCCGAGCGAGCCGTTCGCAGTTTGGTCGTACCGCAGTGCAGAGGCGCTTCGTCTCCCTGCCTGATTTGAAGTTTTTCGATGATCGCTTTCGGGCGATCGTCGCTCATTACCTCCTCGTAACCCTCAGCCGATGAAACTTCCCCTAGTTTGGTTATTGTTCGTGATTCAATGCGCTCTGCCAGGCCTTTGGAGCGCTGAAAAAAGTTATACCATCGCCGTAATTCCCATGGGCACGACCCATGAATACTGGAAATTACTGCGTGCCGGCGCGCTCAAAGCCCAAGCTGAATTCCAGCAAAAAGGGCTCGCAATTGAGATTATCTGGAAGGGTCCACTGCGCGAGGACGATCGAGACCAGCAGGTCCAAGTCGTAGAAAATTTCATTGGACGGCGCGTCAGCGGTATCGTTCTCGCGCCTTTGGATGCGCACGCGCTCGTCGCCCCGGTTGAGCAGGCCGTCCGCGTTGGGATCCCAGTCGCAATCGTCGATTCAGGCCTTAAATCAAACGCGCCGATCAGCGTCATTTCCACCGATAATCACGCTGGAGGCCGCCTCGCTGCCCAGCGCCTCGGCACGTTGTTAAACGGTGTGGGCAACGTCATTTTACTTCGCGTTCAGGTCGGCGCCGCCAGTTCGGAGCAGCGCGAAGCGGGATTCCTCGACGAAATCCAAAAAAGTTTTCCTAAGATCAAGGTCCTTTCCTCCAATCAGCACGGTGGTGCAACCCGGGAAACGGCCTTGGTCGCGGCCCAAAATCTCCTCAATCGCTACCGCACTCAAGTTGACGGGATTTTTACCCCAAACGAATCCACCACCGCCGGCATGCTGCTCGCGCTCAGCAATATTGGCCTCAGCGGCGGTAAAGTCCGTCTCATTGGATTTGCCAACAGCCAAAGATTTGTCGAGGCCCTCCAACGTCAGGATCTTCAGGGCCTCATTTTACAGGACCCGGTTAAAATGGGTTACCTCGGCGTAAAAACGATCGTCGAATCGCTGCAGGGGAAAAAAGCTCCTGCGACGATCGACACCGGTGTCGTGCTCGCCACCAGCGAGAATCTCCAAGACCCGGCCGTCGCCGCGCTCCTGCCTTAACTTTAAGCCAGAACCTTTTCCCCGCTTTCGCTCACCCATCGTTGTTGGTCTACGTCGTTTCTTATGATGACTGCCTCTTTCTCACCCTCATCGCACCACCGCATCTCGCCCACCGACGTTGCAAACTACCACCGCGAAGGCTATCACATCTTCCGGCAGCCCGTTTTTCCTGCGGCCAAATTTCTTGGTCTTAAAAATTGCTTTGAAACTATCCTAAATCAGCTCGACGCCGATGTCCGCCCCGAGTCGATGGATGTCCCGCACTTTCAACATCCCGAGCTGTTTGAGTGGCTCTTCGCTGATGAAATTATGAATCTCGTCGAGCCCATCATCGGGCCCGATATCGCCCTCTTCGCGAGCCACTTTATTTGCAAACCCAAGGGCAACGGGAAGCGCGTACCTTGGCACGAGGACTCTCACTACTGGCAGACCATGATAAATCCCATGGAAGTAGTCACCGTCTGGCTTGCGATTGACCCGGCTAACACTGAAAACGGATGCATGCGGGTTCTACCCCGAACGCACACCAGCGGTAAGATGGGATTCTCCGACTACGATGCGCTCAAACCCGGCGAAGCTGTGTTTAACGACGAGATCAAATCCTCGCAACGCGACGTCTCCAAGCTGGTTCCGATCGAGCTCGAGGCCAATCAATGCAGCCTCCACGACGGCCGTATCATCCATGGCAGTGAGCCGAACTTGAGCACAAAGCGCCGGTGCGGCTACACGATGCGCTACGTGAGTACGCGCACTCGCGCGAATCACGAGCAAATCGGTGCCTGGCATCACCTTTATCTCGCTCGCGGCCAAGACCACGCCGGCAATCGCTATGGCGACCCGCAGCGCGCCTACCCCGAGCTCGCGCGTTTCCGGTCCCAACACGGTAAAAACGGCCACTAATTCTCTGCCGGGCATCGCGATCAAGCTGTCACGCGGTCGAGCAGCAGATCTCGGAGCGTCCGGCCTTCCGACCCGCTACGCTTTACTTGGTCGATTATTGATGGCTGGCGTGACCTTCTGAGTCGGAAGATGCAGTCGAAACCTGTGGGAGCGAGCTTGCTCACGACTCCGCAATGAACGCCTCAATCAAGCTCGCTCCCACTCGCGATCCGCTTTGCGAATGCCGAAGCACCACCCAACGGTGAACTCGCTCAACACCACGGCGAAGCCCGCTTTCACGCGCCTAAAGTCCGGCTCTTAGCTCTCAATTCTCAACTTACCTACTGAACTTTTTCGGCGACGTCTCCGTTCCTGCCGGCTCTCGCGAGGGCCACTCCGCGCGGCCCAGCCCTCCCGTCCCAGGTCCCCGCCGGCTCAGGCTTTCCTGCGCCGGCGTTTTCTTTTCTCATTCCCCCGCTCCGACCCGCGACCACGGTCGATTTCCCCACCACCCGCGGCGCGACCTACACGCTCACGCCAGCCCCCTAATTCCGCCTTCGGGGCGCGCTTCGTGCGCGCCCTCCGCCCTTTGTAGGCGGGGTGACCTCACCCCGCTCAACCCGCGGCTACGGCATCCTCCCTCCATCTCTCCGCTCTGATTTGTTCTCCGATTTTTCCGTGTATTCCGTGGGCACCTCTCCGACTTTCGCGTGATTCGCGTCTGTCGCGGGCCCCTACCGACCCCAACCCGCCTCACCGCCGCTTCAGCAATTCCGCCCGGGCCGTTTCCAGCCGCACGCGCTCTTTTGCCGTCAGACTGCCGATGCCCGACTGCGCGATCTTATCCAGCAGCGCGTCGACTTCGCTCGTCGCCGTTTTGTCCAGCCCGGCCCGTGCTGTCGTCGCCTCGGCGCGCTTCGGCTCCACTTTGGCACTCGTCTTCGCCGCCGGCTCAAGATCAGGCAAAACCCGCAATCTGGCTTTAGGCTTCTTCTCCAGCCACTCGATGCGCGGGAGCGTCAAATCCAGCCGACCCTGCTTCCAGCGCACATAGGCCAACGCAAATCCTGCCGTCGACCAGAGCGTGATCAGCGCCGTCCAATTCCGTGAGCTCAGCGCCATCAACGTATAAAGCCCGACCAAAATCACCGCCATCCAGGCCGCCAGCACGTTGAAGAACATCGGCACGGTCGGATAGATCGCCGCAAACGCCACAAACAACGCGAGCGAACCCGATTCACCCACCAACTTGGCGGGCAACCACGCACCGAAAACCGTGAAGATCAGCGGCGAGATCAAATACAGGCACCCGTAAAACGCCAAAAATGAATTCCGGCCATAGACGCGTTCTACCTCTCGCCCGAACCAACCGATCATCGCCATATCGATGACGAACCCGAGGCTCGGGGGATTCACAAGGCCGTAGGTGAGGATGCGCCACACATCGCCGCGCAGCACCGCTGCGCTTTCAAACGTCAGCCAGCCGAGCCAAGCCTCTAGCTTAAGGGCCAGTAACAATGTGGTCGCGAACAACGACACCACGTAACCCAGCACGACCAAATGCGCCGCATACACGGGATACCCCTTCACCCAGGTCACGGGCTGATGTTCATCGGTGTTCTCGTAAGGGTTCATTCAGGGCTGGAGGGAAACCGTGGCCGCTCGTCCACCACTCCGCAAGCCGCGAGCACGCGAAGGGGGCGAAGTCTCCGACCCGCCCTCCGCGCCCACGGCCCACGCCCCCGGCCACGTCTCACCGCCCTCCGACATGCCTTCCGCCCGACCCGCTTCCGCTCCGCTCGCCCGCTCGCTTCCTCACTTACCCGTACATCTTCTTCAACCGCGCCACGGTCGCCTTGACGCTCGCGCGAAACTCCGCCGGCCCGACCACCTCGGCCGCCGCGCCCCAGCCCAGCACCCACTGCTCGACTTCCACCAGCGCGCCTAGCCGCAACTTCAACTCCAACGCATCGCCCGGCAGTTCACGCATCTCTTGCGATTCATGCCATTCCCGCTCCCGCACGCGCTCCGCCACCGTGGCGTCGAACCGGATCACGACCGTGAAATTCCCTTCCCCGCCCAACACCCCCAACGCGCTGGAGAAAAATTTCTCCGGCGAAAAATCTTCCGGCCGCTCGAACTCGATCGCGGTCGTCACGACGTCGCTGATGCGCGGCAACGCAAACGTCCGCAACGCCCCGCGTTCCAAATCAAATCCCACGAGATACCACGAGTTCTCCCGGTTCGCCAAATGGTAGGGCTGCACCCGCCGCGGCTCCGCCTTGGTCCCGCCGGGCTTCCGATAGGCAAAGCCCACTTCGGTGCTCTTTAACACGGCGGCGCTGAGCGCGTTGAACACCCTGAGATCAGTCTTCCCGAGCCCGATATTTTTAAACGACACCGCGCGCAGCTCGTCCGCCGGCGAAAACGAAATCTTGTCCCGCAACCCGCCCGACAACTTCGCAAACGCCACCTCCAGCTGATGGTGAAACGGCGTCCCGCGGTACTGCTCGAGCGCCCGTTGCGCCACGAGGAGCGCGAGCAGTTCGCCCTCGGTGACATTCACCGTGGGAAACGCACTCACCTTTTCCGTGTAGCGGTAGGCCTGGATGCCGCTGTCGAACTCGATCGGCAGCTCCAGCCGGTCCCGCATGAACGCGATGTCGCGTACCACCGTTTTCCGCGACACCTCGAGCGCATGCATGAGCATGGTGCAATTCACGAGCGCGCCGCGCCGCAGTTCCTCGTGGATTCGCAGCATCCGCTCCAAAGGGGGCCGGGAATACTGGGAGCGAGGATTCATGGTGGTTGGCTCCATCCGGCCCCAGCCGTTTCCCCGGCGCAATTCGATTCCGCGCCCGCTCCACTCTCTCGGCTCAAAACGATCTGCCCTCGAATCACGCTAATCTGCGCAAATAAATCCCGAGCCCAGAAATACAAAAGGTGCGATCCCCTCCCTCCGCCATTCGCGCCCTTTTGCGTGGTTCACGGACTCCCCGTTTTTCCCGTCACATTATTCCAGTTCTCCTTCTCCGTCCCTTCTCCCCCTAGATTCTTCCGCGTAATCCGTGGGTTCCGTGGGCCCCTCTCCAAATCTCCATCTCCCTCTTTCGTGGGTTTCGTGAAAAAAAATTTCATCACATGATCCCTGACCCAGCCAATGTCTCACCCCCTGCGCTAGAGTGGGTGCATGATCTCACTTTCATCCCCCCTCCGCGCCCGCGCCTCCTCCCGCCCCGCCACCGTCACCGGCCGCGCTCGCCGCGTGCTCTGCTCCGTCCCGCTCGCTCTCACTTGGTCGTACAGCGGCATCCTCCACCGCGTCACCCACTGGCCCGATGTCCAGTTCGAGCGCCTCTACGGCACCGAATGGATCGCGATGGTCCCCTCCGCCGAATCCCTTGCCACCGCCGCGAAAACCCTCACCGCCGCCAATTGGCAACCCTACCTCGAATTCGTCCCCACCACCGTCCGCGAGTTCATGGCGCAGTTTTCCTTTGCCCGCCTCGAAGCCCTGCAAGTCGCCGCCCGCTGCCCCGCGCTCCTCGCCGACCTCGCCGAGACTCCGGCGCTCACCGCGTTCGTCTCCGCTCACGTCGAGCTCCGCGGCACGACCACGCCCCGCTGGTCTGAAATCAACGCCGTCCACGACCGCAACGGCATCTTTGGCGTCCTCGAATGGCTCGGCCTCCCTGCGTCGCGCCAGACTCTCGCGATCCTCCGCAACGTCGTTCAACCCAATCTCCCCCGCCGCTTCCTCGATCCCCTCCGCAGCATGTTGTGGGAACCGAAAGCTCTCACGGCCCTGCAGCGCGACTCCGCCCTCACCGACCGCCAGCTCTCCCACTACATCCACGCCCTCGCGGCGTGATTTAAGCTGGGCACCGACGCCCCTTAACCACTTCGCCTCCACCTCGGGCCCACCCCGGGCCCAGCCGAGCGCTACGCGCGACAAATGTTTTGAGCGGTCCGGTCGCTTCAATCGACCCGCCGGTCATGTCGGCACCGTTGCCCGCGATGCCGAGTATGTGTTGCTCACGCCCAGATCGATCCGCCCCGCGCCCACTTCGAGTCGCCGCGGTCACTGCACCGGCGCGCCGCACATCCGCCCGTGGTCGCCATGTTCTATCTAGGTCACCCTGAAGAGGTCGCCGTTGATCGGCTCACGTCCTGAGCCGAGGGCAAGAACTCCCGTGCTTTGAAAGAGCCGCCGCCGGCTTTCTTAAAGCACACGGAAAACTTTTTTGCCTCCGCCGCCAACCGTCCGTTTCTTCTCCCCCATGCGCCTTCGTGTCTTTGCCCTCTTGCTCGCCTCCATCGCCCTATTGCTCGCCGCCTGCGGCAAACGTGAGACCCCCGCCGAAGCGGGTCTCCGCACGAAAAATCTCCTCCTCGGCAATCAAAACGAGCCCGCCTCCCTCGATCCCCATGTCGTCGATTCGCTCACCGATGGCATCATCCTCGCCTCGCTCTACGAGGGACTCACCGTCACCGACGAACCATCCTCCGCCGCTCTCCCCGGCGTGGCCGAGCGCTGGGAAATTTCCGCCGACGGCCTCGTTTACACGTTCCACTTCCGCGCCGACGCCCGCTGGTCCAACGGCGATCCCGTCACCGCCCGCGACTTCGCGTTCTCCTTTCAACGCATTCTCACCCCGGCGTTCGGTGCCGGCTACTCCTACATGCTCTGGCCGCTCAAGAACGCCGAACGTTTCAACAAGGGCGACCTCAAGAATTTTTCCGAGGTCGGCGTTGAAGTCATCGACGACCGCACGCTTCGACTCCGCCTGACTCACCCCACACCCTATCTCCCCGCGCTCGTCGCCCACAACACCTGGATGCCCGTGCACCGAGCCACGATTGAGAAATTCGGCCGGGTCGACGACCGCGCCAATCCGTGGACCCGCCCCGGCAATCTCGTCGGCAACGGCCCCTTCACCCTCACCGAGTGGTCGCCCAACGCCCGTCTCGCCGTCGCGAAAAATCCCCGCTACTGGGACGCCGACCGCACTTCGCTCGAACGCGTGGTCTTCTTTCCCACCGAAAAATCCGACACCGAGGACTTCAACTTCCGCGCCGGCCAAGTCCACGTCACCTTCGATGTGCCAAAGTCAAAGCTCGCCACCTACCGCGCCCAGTCCCCTTCACCCCTGCGCATCGATCCTCTGCTCAACTCCACCTACCTCAACTTCAACGTCACCAAAGCCCCTTTCACCGATCCACGCGTGCGCCGCGCCCTCGCCCTCGCGGTGGATCGCGACGCTCTTGCCCAAAAAGTCCTCAACGGCGCCTTCCTCGCCGCCGCTGCGATGGTTCCGCCCAACTGCGGTACCTACATCAGTCGCCCGCACGTCGCGCTGGATACGGCCGAAGCCCGCCGCCTTCTCGCCGAGGCCGGCTTTCCCGGCGGGAAGAATTTTCCCTCCATCCCCGTGCAAGTGCTCAACGACGAGAACCAACCCCGCATGATGGAAGCCATCCAAGCCATGTGGCTGCGCGAGCTCGGCATCCGCGTGACGATCGAGCCCTTCGAACAGAAAACACTGTTTCAAAACCAACAAAACCTCGCCCACACCCTCGGCTTCCTCGGTTGGACCGCCGACTTCCCCGATCCCGCCACCTTCCTTGAGATCTTCCGCACCGGCAACGGCCAGAACTGGACCGGCTGGGGCGACAAGGCCTACGACGCGCTCCTCGACCAAGCCATCGCCACCGCCGATCCAGTGCGGCGTTTTGCCCTTTTCCAGGAGGCCGAGGCGCTCCTGCTCAACCAAGCCCCGGTCGCCCCGCTCGTCCACCGCGCCCGCACCTACCTGATCCATCCCACCGTGAAAAACTGGGAGCCCGCTCCGCTGAGCATCCGTCGTTTCCAACTCGTCCGGCTGGAACCGTAAGGAACCACGCGCGCGCTTGTCGCCGACCCTTCTGTCCCGCACCGTTTGCTGGATGATCCGCAGCCGCATTCTGACCTTCGTGTGTTTTTTGTTGTTCGTGGTGCCCTTCCTGGCGCACGCCGCCGACGTCGAATTCGTTCGGATCTGGCCCGCGTGGCGCACCGCCGAATCCTTCGACCGGATCTCGGAATATTTCGACGGCCAAGAGAACACCGGTAGTCACGCCGTCCTTCGCAGCCAACCCGACACCCGCGCCGGTTACTATTTTCTCGTGCGCACCAAGACGACGCTCAACGCCGCGGACGCGAAATTTGTGCTCCAGATCATCAAGCCCGACGCCCCGCAGGCGAAGACCTACACCTTTCCCGTCGGGCTCATCGGCCGGGAGGTCGTCTTCAACCTCGGTCTCACCGGTATCGATTGGCCCGATCGCAAAACCCATCCCGTCGCGTGGCGCCTCGCCCTCCTCAACGGCAAGGGCGAAGAGCTCGCGAGTCGCGAAAGTTTCCTCTGGGCCAAATCCGCGCCGTGACGACGGCCCGTTGGACTCCTTGGCAACCGCTCGCGCTGACCCACGCGCCGTCCGCGGCGGTCCTCGCGGAGACGGTTGACGGCGGGCAAGCATTTCGTTGGCAGCCCGAGCCGGGCGGCACCTACCTCGGCCAATGGAATCACCACGTCGCGCGCCTCAGCCTCGACGCCGACGCCCGGCCGCACTGGTCCGCCCTCACTACCGATACCGGAGCCGCGTTACTGCGCTACCTCGATGGTAACGGCGATCCGCGCGCGCTCGCCGATACGCTGCCGTGGCGCAGCGACACCCATCTCGCCCGGTGCATCGCCGCGTTTCCCGATCTGCGCATTCTGCGTCAGCCCTTCGGCGAAACCCTGCTCGGCTTCCTTTGCAGCGCCACCAAGCAGATCGTGCAGATCAAACAAATGATGGCGCTCCTCGCCGAGCGCCACGGTGCTGCCATCGGTGACGCGGGTTCGCCAAATCCCGCCCTGCTCCGATTCAACCGCCTACCGACGTGGGCGGAAATCGCCGTCATCCCCGAAGCCGAGCTACGCGGGTGTCTCCTCGGCTTCCGCGCGCGCTACATCCACGAGACGGCGCAGTTTATCGCCCAACATCCCGGCTGGCTCGAAGAGACGGAGACCGCGCCCTACGCCGGGGCAAAGATGCGGCTCATTTCGCTCCCGGGCGTGGGCGATAAAGTCGCCGACTGCGTGCTCCTCTTCGGCGCCGGTCGGCTGGAAGCGTTTCCCGTCGATGTATGGATTCTAAAAACGATGGAGCGACGCTACGGCCTCGTCGGCTGGAAGCCCGCGCAAGTCGCGCAGTTTGGCCGCGCTCACTTCGGGCCGCTCGCCGGCCTCGCCCAGCAATACCTCTTCGCCTGGGAACGCGCCGAGGCGCGTCGCTGACCGCTCAACCGCGGATTTGCAGCGCCGCCACCTGACCGCGCAGGACCTCGCCCAGCGCCAGCAAATGGGGCGTCGCCGGAAAATTAGCCCACGGCGCCAGCGCCGCGCACGCCCTGGCAATCTCTTCGTGCACCGCCGCCGTAACGGCGGCGAATACTCCCAAGTCATTCATCTGTTGCAAGCGGAGCGCGAGCTGGGCCGGACGCTTGCCCGTGATCTCCTCGGAGAGCGCCTCCCGCTCGAGAACCGACAGCCGCTCGCTGAGTTTGATCAACGGCAGAGTTATTTTTCCGCTCGCGAGGTCGGTGCCGAGCGTCTTGCCGATGCGGGCTTCGTTGCCGAAGTAATCGGCGAGGTCGTCGTAAATTTGGTAGCCGATCCCGAGATGGCGGCCAAACCGGGCCACCGCCTCGGCGCAAGCGGGCTCAGCGCCGGATAGCTTCGCGCCGAGATAGCATGACACCCGGAACAGCTCGGCGGTCTTGAGATCAATGATCCGCTGGTAATCGGCGAGAGTGATATTGAGGGAACCGCGGCGCAGCGTCTGCACAATCTCGCCCGCGCAAACCCGGCGCGTGGACTCCGAAACCGCCGCGCACACCTCGGTCGTCGGAAACTGGGTGGCAAGATGCAGGGCATGAGCGAAAAGTGCATCACCCAACAAAACGGCGGCGACCGGACCAAACTCACGGGCCGCCGTGCGACGGCTTCGGCGCACGTCGGCCTCGTCCATGATATCGTCGTGCACGAGGGTCGCCAAATGGACGAGTTCGACGACAGCGGCGACTCGCACGAGGTTCGGCGTGATCACGCCCGGCCCGCGCCAGCCGCTCAAGAAGACCAAAGCGGGACGAATGCGCTTGCCTGACGTATCGATGCAATAGTCGGCCATCTCGCGAATCTCTGGCTCGAACGTGGAAAGTTCGTGATGAAGAAAGCGGTCAAGCTCCGCCATGTGCGGCGCAAGGTGCCCAAATCCAGCCCCAAAGGTGGACGGAAATGGTTTTGCGGGAGAAGCGAGGCGGGGCATACGACAGGGGATGATTTATTAGGATATTCAAAATAGACAACCCCCGGAGAAGCCATAAGCCGATGAATCAGCTCCCGCTCCTCATTCTGATGACCTCCGCCGGCCTCTATTGCGCGTGGTTATGCGCGAAGATCTACGGGCCAACCTTGCAGGGGCTCAACCTTCCGGATCAAAAAAGCCGGCGTCTGAAGCCTCCCCAGTGCTAAGCTGGCACCCGCCCGCGCGAGCCAAAACGAAATCTCTGGCGGGTAATAACTGGTGGCTGCCTGCTCGGCTTCGATTTGAAGTCTGAAGAATTCAGGGTGAGGCGTCTTGGAGGATTTTGCGGTGGGCAGGGGACGCGCTCCACGCCCCCGGCCTTTTCTGACTCCGCCACCGCGCACCAACCAAGGCCGAGCAAGACTCTCCTTTGAATACACCTCCGCCAGTCTGAGCCGGGTCGACTCGCTGAAACCACCCCTGAACTTCGAGCCGCAGCTTGTCACTGGAATCCCCAGAACGTAGATCGGACGGAACCCGATTTACGGACATAAAAAACCCGCCACGAATCTGAGGCGGGTCAAAGGTCTATGGGCGTTAGCTCGAAGCGAGCCGTCCGATGCTTACTGCTGCCACGAACGCTTCTTATGGCGATGGGACTTCAAACGCTTGCGGCGCTTGTGCTTATTCATCTTCAGACGACGTTTCTTTTTCAGGTTACCCATGGTGCTTGAGAGTTGGTGAGGGTTCAACGTGTGAGTGCCATTCCCGCCTGTAAAGCCCGAAGTTGCTAAGTTTCACGGCCCCACCCAAGGGATTCGTGTCGTGCAACGTAGCCGGGTAAAAACCACCTCGCAGCGGATGCGCGAGATCTCGATTTGAGTGAGCGTCGCGACGACGCGACGATACAGATTTAGTTGGGCCGTGTGCTTATCGGCCGCACTTCTGATCCCGGCCTCGCCCGATATCTGATCAGTTTTGAAATCAACCACCGTTGCCTCAACCGCCCGGCCGTCGGAATTCCTTGTGACGACCACCCGGTCGAAGACGCCCGATATCCACTCGCCGTCAAGCACCACCTCGAACGGTCGTTCGCGCCACACTTCAACCACCGATTTTCCCATGCCGGACGAACTCGGTTCGACCCAAATTTCGGCCAAGCCCGGCGCCGAAAGACATGCCACCGCTTCGTCCATCGCCTCATCCGGGCCGAGTCTGGCCCGCCAATCCGCAGCCTTGTCCGCGATGCGTGAGGGCAGTATCCATTCGATTTCCGCAAATCTCTCATGCACCGCCGTGCCAAAATCGGCCGACCGCCCCCGAGTCAGCTCAAACAACAACGCGCCGTTTAATTCGCTCTGTTTGATCGCCGACGGAGTTCGAGTGAGCCGCCTGACCCGCCGCGAGAGGGGCCCCGTCACCTCGCCCCGGTCGAGAGCCTCGGACCCAGGCCCGCCCGCCGCTTCGATAGATTCGAACCAACGCGCATCTCCATGGCTCCAAGTTTCGCCCAAAGTATCCCGCAAAAGCCGAGTAAAGTTCAACGACGTCGATTTCGCCGGCGCCGGCTCGACAATCAGATACATCGCCCGTTTCGCCCGGGTCATCGCAACGTAGAGCAGACACAGATTCTCATAAGCCGCCGCGCTTTCGTCTTCGAGCACCTGCGCCGCCAGCAACGTATCCCGCTCCGCAAAAATCTTGGCCGGCAATTCAAACACCCACTCCGCGGTCCGCTCGCTCGTGCGTTTCACCGCCATCCCGTCGCGCCGCGTGGCGAGTTTCTTGCCTTCGACATCGGGCAAAATCACCAGGTCGAAGCCCAGGCCTTTCGCTTTGTGCACCGTCATCACCCGCACCACCCCGGCCAAATCCGTATCCCGCACCACATGGCGCTCCGCAAAGTCCAGAAACTCGGCCACATCGCGGCTCCCGCCCTCGTCAAACCGCTCGGCCGCCGCCACCAAACGCCGCCCCCGGTCGACGCTAAATCCATCTCCTTCGACCACGCTCGCGAGTCGCCGCAACCACTGCTCGAACGTCTGGGCAAAGCCACGATCATGGATCTCGCCTAGGATTCGCGCCGTCAATTCGTCGCGCCCCTGAATTCCTTCCGCGGCCAACACCGGCTCGAGCGGTGTCATCCGCACCAACTCCCGCGCCGCCGTATCACCAGGAAACGCGGCTGCGCGCACCAGCGCCAACAGCGCTGTCGTCAGCGGATTGTCCGTCGCCACCCGCAAATCGCTTTCCGCGACCGCCCCCATTCCGCCTTCCCGCCGCAGAAAATCCGCCAAGGCCGTCGCCGTCGCGTTCTTTTGCACCAACACCGCTACGTCCAGCCCGCGCCGCGCCGGCTCAACTTCACGCAGGATCCGCAAGGTCTCGGCAAAACGCCCGGCTTCGTCGGGCGCTTCGCGCACGGTCGCGTACCCCCCTAACTGCGGTTTCGCGCTCACATGCGCCCGCCACTCGCCCGTCCACAGTGCGGCGGCCGCTGCCGGCACCAGCTCCTCCAGCACCGCCTCGGCTCCGAACACGCGATTCACTAGTTCGATCACGGCCGGACCGGATCGCCATGACTGGTCTAACCGCCGCTCCGTGATCGTCCCCGCATTGATCCGGTTATAATGAAGGAAAATCTCCCGAAACAGCAGGGGGTCTCCCCCTCGCCACGCAAAAATCGCCTGCTTGACGTCGCCCACGTAAAACAAACTCCGCCGGCCCTCCGGGTCCTGCACGGCCTCGTCGATCAGATTTCGCAACACGCTCCATTGCTCCGCGCTCGTATCCTGAAACTCATCCAACAGCCAATGATCATACCGGGCATCGAGCCGCCAATCGATCATCAACCGCGCTTCCTGCGTCTCGTCATCGGGGTGACTGGAGAGCCGCGGCGCACCGCCGCCCGGCAACAGCCGCCGCAACACATCCGCGAATGTCAGTCGTCCCGCCCGCCGCACCGCCGCGTCGTAACAGTGCTCATAGCCGCGCAACACGGCAAAAATCCCGCGCGTCATCTCCAGTCGCCGCGCCAGCTCCATTCCCATAATGCCCGCCACCACCGCCCGCAACGCCTCGCGGGCCACTTCGGGGAGCGCCACCCGCTTCCGCTCGACCACGATCTCCTCCAGTTTTGGCCAAGCCTCAAAGGCATTCTTCAAAAGATACTCGACGGGCTTTGGCAGCATCGCCCCGGGCGACCATTCGTCCAGCGCCGCAAAGAAATCGTCGATCCGCACCCGTTGCTTCTCGTTCAACTCCATCTCTCCCATCGCCGCTTTCAGGTCCCGGGCCGCCGGCTCCACGACTTTCGCCGCTACCGGCCACTCGCAACCCTCCGGCCAGATTCGACCGGGATTTCCCCACTGCGCTTCGTTGGGCGCCGCCAAAAATGTCTCACCGTGTTCGTCCAGAAATCCATCGAGCACGCTCGCCAGTCGTTTCTCTTCCACGCCAAACGTCGCCCGCTTAAACGCCTCGATAAACTCCCGCTGCGCCGCATCCGGCTCCCCGGCCGCCGTGAACATCCGCCGCAAGACCCGCCGCCGTTCCCGCCGTGCCGTCGCGGCGTCCAAGATTTGAAACTCTCCATCGAGTCCCAGCTCCCGGGGAAAAGCCTGCACCACCCGCGCGAAGAAACCGTCCAGCGTGCCCAGGTTCAACCTCGGCATCGCCGTCACCACCTCGCGCAACATCCGCAAGAAATCGGCCGAGCCGTTTTCCGGCCGCCCGATTTCTTCCGCCAATTGCCGCGCAAACCCGGGCTCCGTCGCCGCTCGCGCCAGCTTCTTCAAGATCTCGTCGAAAAATTCTCCGGCCGCCTTCCGCGTAAACGTCAACGCCACGATCCGCTCCGGCGCCGCCCCGTGGGCGAGCAATTGCACGAAACGATGCGTGAGCGCATAGGTCTTCCCCGATCCCGCCGACGCCAGAATCATCTCATGGCCAATCTGCTTCACGTCGTTTCCTCCCAATCGATGCTGGCCGCCGCTCCGTGATGAAAGAGATCGGCAAACTCATCCGATTCCGCCGCGCGGCCCGACTTTTCCTGCGGCGGCCAAAACTCTTCCGCTGCCGCCGCCGTCACCACTCCCAACGCGCAGCGCTCGGCTGCTGCTTGGGTCTCCCGCGAGTAATTCGGCCAGATCGAAACCCGCGTTTCCCCAACCGCTTTCGGCAAAAGAAAATAACCGGCCGCAACCTCATCACCGAACTCCGCCGCTACCGCCCGCCGGTAAAGCGGCAGTTGCAGGTCCACCCACATCTGCGTTTTCCCATCCTCGCCCGTCCACCGCATCCACTCCGCCCGCTCGCCGTCGTCGTCCGCCCGCGCCGAGCGCGCGTGCGCTGCGGCCGGTTCGACCGTCTTGTCGCCCGTCTTGTAGTCCAGCACCCGCACGTGTCCGTCGCGATGCCGGTCGATGCGATCAATTTTTCCACTCACCGTGAGCCCACCCAGCGGAAATTCAAATTTCCACTCCACCCGCTCCGTCCGCCATCCGTCCTGCCGCTCCCGCGCCTCGATTTCCGCCGCCGCCCGCAGGCGTTGCCGCGCCGATTCGAACTGCACCACCAAGGGCAGCGTCAGTTCTCCACCAAACCGTTGCCGGGCCGCCCGCTCAAACCGCTCCAACAAGAAATCCCGCAGGACCGCCGGGTCCGTGCAATCGCGCAGCGCCGTTGCCTCACCAAGACACTGCAACGCCTCGTGCAACAACGTGCCAAAATCACCCGCGTTCAACTCGGCTTTCCCAGGCTCGACCGTTGTCATTCCCAGTCCGTGTTTGAGATAAAAACGAAACGGGCACGCCAACCAGTCCCGTAGCGCCGTCACCGACAACCGCCGCAATTTCACCCCCCGCCGCGGTCTTAAACGCCACGCCCGCGCCCACGGCGGACCCGGCCGCGCCACCGCCACCGGCCCAAAGAGTTTGGTCACCCGCGTCGGCAACTCCTCATCCTTGCAACTCAACAACAGCCGCGAGGGCCGCAAGGGATCCCCCGCCGCCGAAGTCTTCCCAAAGACCACCTCAAGCCGGCCGCGACCTTCGGACCGGGCCGCCGCGATCGCCGCGAAAAAATACGCATCGCACGCCAGCCGCTCCGCATTCCGCTTGAGGCCCAATCGCTCCCGCAATGTCTCCGGCAGATAGGCATCGCCGACGATCGCCGACGGCACCCGCCCCTCGTTACAGCCCGCCACGATCAAGTGCGGCGCATCGTCCCAAAGCACCTCGAGCCAGCCCAACAAATCCACCGCGCCCGCCGTCCGCTCCGCCGTGCTCACTTCACCGGCCAGCTCTTCCAGCGCCAGCTCCCACGCCTCGGCCAACCCGAGCTGCACCGCGCCGCCCGCCGCCAAGGCCCGCCCGATCTCTTTGAGTTTCGCCATCCACACCTCGGCCGACYGCGCCAACGCCCCGGCCGCATCAAGAGACCGCACCGAAAAAATCTCCGCCAACGCCCCGGCCGCATTCGCCGGAAACTCACCCGCCAAAAGCGTGACCCGCAACGCGGCCACATCCGCCAGAGCCCGCGCGACCGCCGGATAATGCTCCGCGTGCACCCGGGCCGCATCGAGTGTCGGAGGCAAGTGCCGCGCCGCCAACTGATCGAGTTCCGCCAAAAGTTCAGCCGGAGAAAATCGCGGCCAGCCGCCGGACCGCCGCCCCAACCACGCCCATACATCCGGGCAGCGCAGCAGCCCGGCCACCGTTTCAAAAGCCGGTTCCGCCACCAAAGCCGCCACCGCGGCCAGCAAGGGATAAAGCCCGTCGCGACGGCGCGACCGACCTTCGGGATTAAACGCCGCGATTCCGACCCGTTCCAACGCATTCTCCAGCACCGGCAACAGTTCCGGATCCGCGATTCCGATCCCGAGCGCCGCTCCCGGTTCGCCGTAGGCCCGGGCCTTAGCCGTGATCCACGCCGCTTGCTCGGCCGGGTTGGCGCACAAATGAACGCTGCGCTCGAAATTCGGCACGACCAACTCCCGACGCGCCCACGCCCCCGCGCGCGGTCGCCCCCAATCGTCGAACACCTCCGACTCGGCCGCAGGAGCATACACCACGACTTCGACCGGAATCGCCGCCGCATGAATGGCCAACGCCGAGATCGCCAGCGGCAGCGGATCGGGCGTTCCGATCATCACGATCCGCGTCACGCCGGGTATCAACGAAGGCTCGCGCGCGGTCAGAATCCTCGCCGCCGCACCATCCCGCAACCCGCGGGCCGCCAGCAAAACCTCAAGCCGCCGCTCCAGCTCCCCAAGCTCTCCCCACCGCGCCGACTCCGGACAATCCTCGCCAGCCCGCTCTCTCACGTCCGCCAGCCGTAATCCACCTTCGGCCAACGTCGCCTGTAAAAGAGCCAGTTCAGCCGCCCAGCGCCGCGCCCAGGCAAAATCCCGCGTCGGCGGCTCGTAGGGCAACAAGGCGGGAAACTCCTTAGGTCGCACTCCGCGCACCACCTCCGTCCAAGCCAGCAACGACTCCAAGCGCGTCGCCGTGCCCGCCGCCATCCCCTGCGAGATGAACGATTCCGGCGTCACCACCCTCGGGGGAAATACCGCCTGGCCTGCCTCCGCCGCGCGTTCCGCCAGCGCCTCCCGCAAACGGCGCCCCGCCTGCCGCGTCGGCACCACCACCAGCCAGCGCGCAAGATCCAGGGGGCCGATCCCATTCCAATCCCGCGCCAACCACGCCACAGCTTGGGGCAACAACGGCCGGTCCCATGGCAGAAAATGGCGGCTAACGTTGGCGGGGAGAGGCGACACGACGAAGACCCGCATCAACATGGCCCGAGCGGCGAAGTTCAAATCTGTTTCGCAGGAATCGTCCGCTGACCTTAAAAAATAAAAAACCCCGGAGCCAAAAGGCACCAGGGTCGGATGAAGCACACCGGCCGGAGCAGGCGACGTCGCGAGGTTTACGCCTGCTTGGCGAGCACGTATTTGGCGACGTGGACCTTGGCGCGGCTGGCCGCGTTGCGGTGCACGACCCCGGACTTGATCGCCTTGTCCATCGCCGAGGCATACTTCGCACCGGCGGCCTTGGCGGTAACCATATCCTTCGCGACGACAGCCGCATCAAACTTCTTGCGCAAGGTCTTGATGGCAGTCTTGGTGCCGCGATTCCGGGTGGTGAGACGAGCGGCCTTGCGGGCGGCTTTCATTGCAGATTTGGTGTTGGCCATGGTCGTTAGTGAGTTTTAAGCCGGCCAAAGACTCAAACGCCCGCCGGAGAGTCAAGGGTTTTGTCGGGCCGGAAATGCACGCCACACAGTAATCCACTGAAGCGTGGTAAAGTGTTAATGGCCATGGCCGGCATTATTTTCTGACTAAATCCACAGAGCGGCGCAGGGTCGATGGTGGCAGGTCAGCCTCCACGACTTATCTCAACCTCGCGCGCGTGCAGGTTCGCGGCGCGCGCGCCAATGAAATCGCCCGCTGCGAGCAGTAACTAGCGGCGATCACGGCCGCGCCGAGCACCGCGCGCTGACGCTCGCCGCCGTCACCCCGGAGCAACTCGGTTTTCCTCACGCCGCCACCGTCTTCGCGGTCTCCAACGACATCACCCACAAGAAGACCGGCGCCACCAGCAGCGAGACCCGCTACTTTGCCTCCTCGCCCGGGCGCGCCGCATCGACCCCGCGCCAATCACTACCGCCGCGACGTGATTTGGCACGAAGACGCCGAACTTGGCCGCCATGCCCGCCGCGCCTGCAACCTCGCACTGCTGCGCTCCGCCCTCATCGGCGCCCTGCTGCGCGAGGGCGCCCTCAATCTGTCCGCCCTCACCCAGCGCTACGCCTCCCATCCTGCCGCCGCCCTGCGCTTCCTCCACGCTTCTCACCCACGACCTTGAGGTCATACCCGTATCCCATGGCCGTTTTTGCCCCTGCCTCAAAGACCGGTTCCCAAGGCGAGTTTATCATTTATCAGATGACAAACCATTGCGGCGAATTTCCGGCGAACGTACGGCCGCGCTCTCGGCCGACTCACCTTTCGGCTCGCACCTTTCCAGCCCAAGCCCCTCGCTCCTGCTCCGCCATGCCCCACACCTTCTCCATCGCCATCGGCTCCGATCACGCCGGCTTTGCCTACAAGGAAGCCATCAAGGCCATGCTCCTCAACGCCGGCCACACCGTGCGCGACCTCGGCGCCTATTCCGAGGCGAGCTGCGACTACCCCGATTTTATCCGGCCCGTGGCCGAGGCCGTCGCCCGCGGCGACTATCAGCGCGGCATCGTCCTTGGCGGCTCCGGCAACGGCGAGGCCATCGTCGCCAACCGCGTCAAAGGCATCCGCTGCGGTCTCTGCTGGAACGAACAGGTCGCCATTTGGAACCGCTCGCACAACGACGCCAACGTCCTTTCCCTCGGCCAACGCACCGTCACCGAGGCCGAAGCTCTGCACATCGTGAACGTCTGGCTCGCGACGCCCTTCGAAGGCGGGCGCCACGTCGCCCGCATCAATAAAATCGACGCCGCCTAGATCGCGCTCCCCGGCTTCGCGCGATGATTTGACCTCAAGATAACATCCCTGCGTTTTTTGAAATGGGCACCCATCACCAAGGATCGAAAACCGAGATTCTCGCCCTCGACGCCTACATCAAGTTGATGCGAGCCGCCGACTCCATCACCGCCCGCGCTCACCTCATCCTGCCCGCCAGCGTCACCCTCACGCAGTTCGCCGCCCTCGAAGCGCTCTACCACCTCGGGCCGCTCTTCCAATCCGAGCTCGCCGCCAAATTGCTCAAGAGCGGCGGCAACCTCACCCTCGTCGTCGACAACCTCGAGCGCGACGGCTTCGTCTCGCGCACCCGCGATCCCTCCGACCGTCGCTTCGTCAAAGTCGAGCTCACGCCCAAGGGCCGCCGCTTCATCGGCACACTCTTCCCAAAAATCGCCGCCGGCCTGACGCGCGAATTCTCGGTCCTCTCCAGCCGCGATCAGCTCGCCCTTGCCCGGATCTGCAAACGTCTCGGCGTCGGCCGCGCCGCCCCGATCGCCGGTTGAGGCCGCGCCCGGTTCTCGCCGCGAGTCCACCGATCCGAGCCCATAGATAGCTTCAAAGGCCCGCCCGCCGCCTTCGATCCCAAGGGATTACATCCATCGCTTCAAACTCTGGCACCACATCAAAGTTCCCGGCGCCCCGCCCTGTTATTACGTTTTTTAGCGGCGCATCGCCGGCTTCGTTTCGGGGCTCGCCCTCAAAGGTTGGCTCGTCGCCGCTACCGCCGTCTGGAGCTCTTTCCGCACCGCCCGCGATTTCCCCGGCGTCAGCCTCATCACTATCGCCTTCCCTTGGCGCTGGTCCGAGCACCGCGCCTTCCTCGGCCGCCACGACCTCGCCCGCGCCCCGATCCAAACGGCCAGCCGCGGGCTGCTCGCCTTGGTCCAAATCCGCTACGGCCGCCCTACCCTCGCGCCGAAATCCCCCAAGCCCTCGAACGCGCCACCCGCACCCCCGCACCCGAGCGACTTACTTTTTGTCATCGCGAGGAGCACGGCGACGCGCCGATCTGCCTGAGACTCCACCGGCCTTAGGGCCACGCTAGGCTGCCACCGCGGCCACCAACGCGCCCTCGCCGAGCGCAATTTCCCGTATCTCGGAGCCATCGGCAGCGCCGCCAAAGCCACTGTCCTCCGCCGCGAACCCGTGGCCCGCGGCCTCACCCCCGAACGCGCCGAAAACTTCTTTTGCCCCATCAGCGAACCCATCGGCTCCAACCACCCCCACGAAATTGCCCTCAGCATCGCCGCCCAGCTGCTCCGGGTCCGTGACGCCCTCACCCCCGCGCCCCAGACACTCATGCCTCCACGGTAAAGGCTCGGGCGAGTTCCGGCGCATTCTCGCCGTGCTCAATCGTGTCGGCCAGCGCCCGCAAGGCCAACGCCTCGACCTTCCTGATGGCCTCAGCCCTGGTGCTACCGTAAGCCATCGCCCCCGGCAGAGCAGAAACCTCCGCGATCCAGCGGCCATCGTCTGCGCGCTCTACGTCGATTTGCACGGCGAACCGATGGAGCAGCCCGCCCCTCAGGCAGGTGCCTCTTCGCCGGATCATCGGCGAAGGTGGCCCGGCATCGCCACGAGCCTCGGGCCGATAGCCGGCATATCGCTTCGCACCGAAGCGAAGCGGGCCGGGCCCGGGGAGCCACGTACCCAAATTCGAGAAGGTCGGAGCTCCGCAATGAAAGGCCCCAGAGAAACTGCGGCAGAATGCCGCAGCCGAAGTCTTACCCGGCGCAGCCACCCAGTGTGGCGTTGCCGAAGCCGCCCAAACTTCCACGCTCACTCCATGCCCCCTCGCCCCGCCCGCTTTGCGTTGCTCGCGTTTGGCGCCGCCTCTTTCGCCCGTGCCGATGTGCCGTGGCTCCCACCCGGCCTTCCGCCCGCTCCCGCCTCTGGGCCCGCGCTCTGCCCCGGCGAATTTCTAAAACCCGTCCAAGGCGCCGCCGTCCTCGATGCCGCCCTTGCCCAGTTTCCCGACCGCGCCCGCTGGGACACCTACGCCGCCCATCTCCGCACCCGCATCCAGGAAGCCGCCGGCCTGGCGCCTTGGCCGAAGCGCACGCCCCTCAACGCCGTAATCCGTGACCGGCGCGCGCACGACGGCTACTCGGTCGAAAACGTCGCCTTCGAATCCGCGCCCGGCGTCTTCGTCACGGGCAACCTCTACCGTCCCACCGGCGCCACCGGCAAACACCCGGTGATTCTCTCCACGCACGGCCACGCGCGCCCCGTAGCCAAGCCCGAGGACTACGACACCCACGCGCGGTTCTCACCCACGATGCAGACCCGCTGTGCCAATCTCGCGCGCATGGGCGCGATCGTGTTCTCCATCGACATGTTTGCCAACGGCGAGGGCATCCAGCTCTACGGCCTCGCCGCGCACCGCGATACGCTCGCCGTCACGATCCACGTGTGGAACGGCATCCGCGCCCTCGATTTCCTCCTCGGGCTCGACGGCGCCGATCCCTCGCGCGTTGCGGTATCCGGCGAATCTGGCGGCGGCACCCAAACCTTTCTCCTCGCCGCCCTCGATCCACGCGTGACCGTGACCGCGCCAGTGGTGATGGTATCGGCCCATTTCTTCGGCGGTTGCCCCTGCGAGAGCGGCGTGCCCGTCCACCGCGGCGCCGACTACTTTGCCAACAACGCCATGATCGCCGCCCTCACCGCGCCGCGCCCGCAACTGCTGGTCTCTTGCGGCAAAGATTGGACGGTCAACACGCCGCGGGTCGAATTTCCCTTCCTCAAAAAAATCTACGGCTACTACGGTGCCTCCGACAAAGTCGCCAACGTCCACCTGCCCGACGAGGGCCACGACTACGGTCCGTCAAAACGCGACGCCGTCACTCGCTTCTTCGCCGCGCAGCTCGGCCTCAATCTCGCCGCCCTCACCGACAACGCCGGCCGGATCGACGAGTCCCGCGTCACGATTAACCGCGCCGCCGCCCTGCGCGTCTTCACCGCCGATTTCCCCGTGCCACCCCACGCGCTCCATGATTCCACCGCCATCGGCCGCGCGCTCGCGGCGCTGCAAAAACCGTAGCCGCACATTCACGGATTCCCTGTAGGCCCGCCCGATGGTCGGGCAAAATATCCGTCCGCGTTTGGCTCGCTTCGGAAACCGACCGGCGGTCGGTTCTACAACCATGCTACGCGGTCCGCGCACTTCGCCGCAGATGACACCTTACCATTTCCGGACACAAAAAAACCGCCGCGAGCGAGCTCGCGGCGGTTAAGTTGATTCGGAAGAAAGCCGGATTAGGCGACGTGCTTCGAAACGAGCTTCGTCATTTCGAACATGCTGACCTTGGCCTTGCCACCGAAGACGACCTTGAGGGCGGCATCGGCATTGATCTGCTTCCTGTCCTTCTTGTCCTGCAGACCGTTCTTCTTGATGTACTCCCAGAGCTTCTTGGTGAGCTCCGTGCGCGGGAGGGGCTTCGAGCCTACGACGGCCGCGAGGGCGGCGTCAGGCGTAACAGGTTTCATGAACGCGGCGTTTGGTTTACGAGCAGCTTTTTTGGCCATAGTGGATTTGGGATTAAATGCTTTCGACTGAAAGCAACAACGTTCTAGAGGGAAGCCCGGGGCATTTCCGAGGAAATTTTTTAGAAATCGTCAGACTCTTAGAGGGAAAACGTCCTTGCGTCCCTTTCAAAGGCCCGCATATCGCGCCTCAATCCCCTTCGTCCACCTGCACGAATTGCTCGTAAAGCGCGGCGTAGCGTCCGCCGGCGGCGAGCAATTGGTCGTGCGTTCCGCGCTCGATGATCACGCCTTGGTCGAGCACGAGCACGAGGTCCGCGTGCCGGATCGTGCTTAACCGGTGCGCCACCACGAGGCTCGTGCGACCGCGCAGCAGTTTCAGCAACGCCGTCTGCAGCCGCGCCTCGGTCAGCGCGTCGATCGAACTCGTCGCCTCGTCGAGCATCACGAGCCGCGGATCCGCGAGCAGCGCGCGGGTGAAGCACACGAGTTGGCGTTGCCCCACCGAGAGACTCGCGCCGCGCTCGCCGACTTCTGTCAACAGGCCTTGCGGCAGCGCCTCCAGGATATCGAGACAGTCGAGGGACGCGGCCGCCGCGCGCACTTCCGTATCCGTCGCCTCCGGTTTGGCGAGGCGGAGATTCTCGAGCACCGTGCCGCTAAAGAGAAAATTCTGCTGCTGCACCATGCCCATCTGCCGGTGCAGCGAGCGGCTGGTTAGCGTGCGAATCTCGCGGCCGTCGATCAGCAGTTCGCCGCTCGTAGGCAGGTAAAACTTGGAAACGAGATTGATGATCGAGCTCTTCCCGCTGCCCGTGTGCCCGACGAGCGCGACGGTCTGCCCCTGTTCCGCCACGAAATTGATGTCGTGCAGGACAGGCCGGGCCGGGTCGTAACCGAACGAGAGCCCGCGGAATTCCACGCGCACACCGGGCGCGGCGAGCAGCGGTGGCGGCACGGGGGAAACTCCCGCGACCGGCACCCGCGGATCGGGCAGCGCGACCGCCTCGGGCGCGTCAACCCACTCCGGCACGGTGTCGATCAGTTTGAAGACACGCTCGGCCCCGGCCATCGCGACCAGCGCTTGGTTGTATTGATTGCCGATGATCGCGATCGGGGAGAAAAACTGGTTTGCGAGCAGGAAAAACGTGATCAACGCACCGAGCGTCATGTCACCGTTGAACACCCGCCAGCCGC
Source organism: Opitutia bacterium (assembly GCA_002737275.1). Lineage (GTDB taxonomy): Bacteria > Verrucomicrobiota > Verrucomicrobiia > Opitutales > Opitutaceae > Tous-C4FEB. The sequence goes on along the minus strand of NSIG01000007.1, from coordinate 3,671 downwards.
CAAACATGAGCAGGGTCGCCACGAAAAACTGGCTGTTCAGCTCGAGCAGCGGCGTAAGAATCGCCGAGGTGCGGGCGAGCGCGATGTTGTAGGCCGAGTGATCGGCGAGCAGGCTGCGGAAGAGCCCGGCATTGGTCTCCTGCCGCACGAAACCTTGGGTCACGCGGATGCCGTTGACCGATTCCGCGAGCGTCGCCGTCACGCGGCTGAAGCTCTCGCTCGCGGCGCGCGAGTAGAGGCTCAGTTTCACGCGGAAGTGGCGGTTGATCGCCCAAAGTACCGGCGCCATCCCGAGTACAATTAGGAAGAGTTGCCAATCACTCCACGCCATCACGATGGCGGAGAACACCATCGCGCCGCCTTGGATCACGCTCACAAAGAGCACGTCTTGGATGCCGCTACGCACCGATTCGACGTCGCTGGTCACGCGGCCGATGATCCGGCCGAGCTTCATGCGCTGGAAAAAGCTCATCGGCTGGCGCTGGACCTTGTCGAAGATGTCCGCGCGCAATCCGTTCACCACCGTTTCGCCGACTTGAAGCGCGTAGCGTTGACGGAAGTGAAACAGACCGTCGGTCGCGATCGCGAGCAGGCCGTAGCCCACCACACCGAGCGCGATGCCGGCGTAATTCGCATGGGAAATCGGCCCGTTGATCACGAGGGCCATCACCCAGCCCAGCGCTGGGAGTTGCGCCGAGCGGATCACGGAAAGCCCGATCAAGGCCGAGAGTTTGCCGCGCACCGGCCGGGCATAGGTAAAGAGCCGGCGCATCAGGCCCCACTCGAGCGGCTTGAACTGCTCTTCCTGATCTTCGTCGTCGGGCAGCCGGTGCACGAGGCCCATGGGCTTCGGCGGCGGGGGCGGGGGGGCGACGGGAATCATGCGCGTTCCTCCCCGGGTTTGGCGGTGCCGAGCGACTGGAGTTCGCGGCCGTCCACGAGTTGCAAGCGCGCGACGCGGCGGTAGGGACCGGGCTGCGCCATCAATTCGGCATGGGTGCCGCGTTGGGCAATCCGGCCTTGCTCCATCACGATGATAAAATCCGCGCGGCGCAACGTGCTGAGGCGATGGGCCACGATGAACGTCGTGCGGCCCGCGATGGCGCGGTCGAGCGCTTCAAAGATCTCGTGCTCCGTCGCGCTGTCGATCGCCGCCGTCGGATCGTCGAGCAGCAAAATCGCCGGCTCCAACAACACCGCGCGCGCGATGGCCAGCCGTTGCCGTTGCCCGCCCGAAAGACTCGCTCCGCTCTCGCCGAGCACGGTGTCGTAGCCAAGCGGCAACGCCGTGATAAAGTCGTGCGCGGCGGCGATCCGGGCGGCGCGCTCAATCTGCTCGCGGGTGGCCGCAGGGTGACCAAAGGCGATGTTGGCCGCGATCGTGTTCGAAAAGAGAAAGCTCTCCTGAAATACGATGCCGATGTTGCGCCGCAGATCGTCGAGATCGAGCTCCCGGATATCCACTCCGTCGATCAAAACGCGGCCGGCGGTCGGGTCGAAAAACCGCGGCAGCAGGCTCATCAGGACGCTCTTGCCCGCGCCAGTCGTACCGAGGATGGCGACGCATTGGCCGGGCTGCACCACCAGGTCGATGTCACGCACGACGGCCTCGGCTCCGGCGTAGGCGAAGGAGACGTTTTCGAACTGCACCCATCCTGTGCACCGCGGGAGGCGGATCGCGGCGGGCGCGTTCTTCACTTCGACCGGCGCATCGAGGATTTCAAACACCCGGCGCGCGCCGATCAGCGACTGCTGCACGGAATTCACGATGTTCGCGACGTTGTTGACCTGGCCGGAAAACTGCTCGAGCAGACCGGCAAACACGATGAGCCCGGTGCCCAGCGGCAGTTCCCCGTTCGCCACGAGCCAGCCGCCGTAGCCGAGCAGCACCATCATGTTGATGCGCGTGATAAAACCCACCGCCGGGGAGAACAGGCTCACGCGCCAAAAAATGCCCTGCTGCTGGTCGAAGCACGCCTGGTTCGCCGCCTCGAATTTCGCCCGCGCTTCGGGCTCGCGGCCGAAGCCCTTCGTCACCGCCACGCCTTGCAGGCTTTCCGCGAGGATCTGCACCATGCGTTCGACCAGCGTGCGGTTGTGCGCGTAGGAGGGCTGGATTTTTTTGGAGAACCAGGTCGACAGCACCGCGAGCAACGGCGTCGTCGCGAGGCAGGCCAACGTGAGCGACGGACTCAGGCTCGCCATGTAAATCACGTAGATCGTGAGCGACACCGCCATGATCACGCTTTGGATCATGACTTGATCCACAAACATCCGCACCGATTGCACATCACCGGTTACGCGCGTGATGATCGAACCCGTGGAGTTCGCATCGAAGAACCGAAAACTGAGCCGCTGCAACTTGTCGTAAACCTCGCCCCGCAGATCGACCACGAGTTTCTGCTGCACGAGCTTGTTGATCGAAACCGCGAGCACGTAGTTGAGCAGCGCCCGGCTCAGAGCGAGCACGAGGATCAGCCCCGCCAAGAGCCCGAGCAGCTGCAACGGCGCCCACGCCATCGGCAACGCGACGTGCAGGACGTTGTCGTCCATCGGCGTGTCCTCGAGCTTATGCCGGATGTAGTCGATGCCGAGGCCGGTGAAACTCAGGCCGCCGATGCCCATCACCAACAACAACAGTTGCAGGCCGAGCACCTGCAGACAGTGCAGCCGATAGCGCCAAGCCAACCCGAACAACCGCCGGATCAACGCCCCGTTGGAGGGGCCGACGACGTCGGACATGGACGGTGGCAAAGACATTTGGATCGCAACCTAAGCCCGAGCCCCGGCACTGCACGAAATTTTTTTGTTCACCCCCAAGCGTCGCCGACCGCGCGACGCCGCCTCAGTTCCGCTGCTTCGGGCGATTCTGATTCTGATTCTGATTCTGATTCTGGCCCTGAGTCGGGGCCCGTTGGCCCCGCTGCACCTGCGCCGCCGGAGCCGGAGCTTCGACAACCGGCGTCTGGCCTTGCGCGGCCTGAATCGAAGCCTGTTCCCGCAGCGCGCGGCGGCGGCGCACTTCGGCCGCGACGGCCTCGAGCCGGCGCTGCTCATCGGCCGGCGTGGGATTAAGCACCACGCTCTGGGTCACGGCAGTGGGCATCCCGGTGGGAGCCGACATCGGCGGCGGCGCGGTGGCTTGGCCCGAAGAAGCCACCTTGGACGCACGCATCGCCAGATTGAGCGTTCGCCCACCATGCTGGACCGTCACCGTCTCATTGGTCGCATCGTAAGATTTCACCAAAAAATCGTGGTCCTTTTCGTTCAGCTTCGACCACACGCTGACTTTCTTCGCGGGATCAAAAATACCAAAGAGTATTCCCGAGCCCGTATCCATCACCCCGCGCAATTCAAGCGGAGCACCTTCGGTCACCGCGGTGGTTCCCGCCGCCTGCACCGGCATGAAAGGCGAACTCTGGGCCAACTGCGCCCCACTGCGCGTGACGGTCCCAAGCAGCAGCGCCGCAAACAACGGCAGGAAAAAAAGGGGGGGGCGAGGCGCGGACATAAACAGCATTAGAAACAGAATAGACGCACCCGCCCGGGTCAAGTGACAGGGTTTTTCCAGCAGCGCTTTCCGGCAACGCCTAAACTACCGCAGCAGTGAATCCCGGCACAGCGCGCGCGCCGCTTCGTCCTTTGACACCCTCCCGCCCCACCGCAACTTT